>CAZFBE010000025.1:6191-13663 GCA_964517115.1 uncultured bacterium | reverse complement strand
TCACACACCACAATGATCAATGGATTGGGAGTCCTTGGTTGGGGTGTTGGGGGGATAGAAGCGGAAGCAGTGATGCTGGGGCAACCGATATACATGCTCTTGCCTGACGTTGTTGGTTTTGAGATGGTCGGAAAGCCTAGTCCTGGAATAACTGCAACAGACCTGGTTCTTGCAGTGACAGAAATACTCAGGGAAAATGATGTTGTCGGCAAATTTGTTGAATTCACTGGAGAGGGTGTGGAACATCTTTCACTTCCTGACAAGGCAACAATCTCAAACATGTGTCCTGAATACGGTGCAACTTGTGGCTTCTTTCCGATTGACCAAACCACAATTAATTATCTTTCTGACACAGGAAGAAACAAGGACCATGTCACGAATGTGAAAAACTACCTCAAGAAACAAAATCTTTTTGAGGACTATCGAGAAAATGAAATTGAATATACGAAGGTAATCAAGTTTGACATCTCAAAAGTTGAATCTTCCCTGGCAGGACCAAAAAGACCCCAGGATCGGATAAGCCTAAGAAAGATGAAAGAAGAATTCCAAAAATCACTAACAAGACCAGTTGACAACCAGAACCATGGTCTTGAAGAAAATGAAACAGGCAACAGTTCCTTTGTAAGAAATGAATCTGGAAATGAATTTCATTTAAACCATGGTGATGTTGTTATCGCCGCGATAACATCGTGCACAAACACAAGCAATCCGGAAGTCATGATTGCAGCTGGACTTGTCGCAAAGAAAGCCAAAGAACTCGGCCTCAAAACAAAACCATGGGTAAAGACGTCACTTGCTCCAGGATCAAGAGTTGTTACTGAATATCTTGAAAGTTCAAACCTTATGGAATCCTTGAGCTATCAAGGCTTCAATATTGTTGGATATGGATGCACAACCTGCATAGGAAATTCCGGCCCATTGGATGAAAAAATTACCGAGGGGATAGAAGAATCAAACCTAATCGTTTCAAGTGTGATCTCTGGAAACAGAAATTTTGAAGGAAGAATACACTCTCACGTAAAAGCCAATTTCCTTGGAAGCCCTCCCCTAGTTGTAGCTTATGCAATTGCTGGGACAGTGAATATAAATTTAGATTCAGAACCGCTTGGAGAAGATGAAGAAGGTAACCCTGTATTTCTGAAAGATATATGGCCAACAAAAGAAGAAATCCTTGAAATGGTAAATGAACATATAAGACCCGAAACATTCATAGAAAAGTACAAAGGGGTAACACAAGAGGAAAAATGGGATTCAATTGAATCAAAAAAATCATCCTTGTTTCAATGGGATGAAGATTCAACATACATTAAAAGACCATCTTTCCTAAAAGACATTTCTACAGAGATTGAAGAAATTAAACCTATTGAGAATGCCAGGGCATTACTTTACCTGGGAGATTCTGTAACAACCGATCACATCAGTCCCGCTGGTGCAATATCGCCAGAAACATCTGCTGCAAAATACTTGAGAGAAAATGGTGTTACCTTTTTTGACTTCAACTCTTATGGGTCAAGGCGAGGAAACCATGAAGTCATGGTCAGAGGAACTTTTGCCAATGTAAGGATAAGAAACAAGCTTGTAGAAAAAGAAGGAGGTTACACAAAGCATTTTGACTCAAATGAAATCATGACAGTATTTGAAGCCTCTAAAAAATACAAAGAAAAAAATATTCCTTTGGTTGTAATTGCAGGTGATCAATACGGAACAGGCTCATCAAGAGACTGGGCAGCAAAAGGAACAAATCTTCTTGGGGTTAGAGCTGTAATAGCAACTGGCTTTGAAAGGATACACAGATCTAACCTCGTTGGAATGGGAGTTTTACCACTTTGTTTCATGGATGGAGAAAATGCTGAAAAAGTTGGAATAAAGGGAGATGAGAAATTCAGCATCTTTGGAATAGAAAAAGAGCTAACGCCAGGACAAAAAATCAAGGTGAAAGCAACTCGAATAGATGGCAGTGAATTTGAATTTGAAACAAAAATCAGACTCGACACTCCAGTCGAAATTGAATACTACAGAAATGGGGGCATACTGCCAACCGTATTAAGGAACATGATGAAAAATGACTGAAAGAGTTTTTGTAACTGGAATGGGATCCGTCACTCCCTTTGGAATAGGTGTTGACAAACTTTGGGATTCAATGTCAAACAACAAACTGGCAATAAGGCCTATCCAGGGCTTAAGTTCACGGTCAGAAGAGTTTAGATGCAAAGTTGGAGGGCAGATTCCTGGAGATTTCAAAATATCCGACTGGCTTCCAAAGCTGAATAAAAAAATAGACCCTTTTCAGGCTTATTCAATAATTGCTTCAGGCTTAGCAATCAAAAGTTCAAAAATAAATCTAGAAGAAACTGACAAGTCAAGATTTGGTGTCTCAAGTGGCTCTAGCAATGGTGGTGTTGGAACAGGATTAAAAAACTACAAACAGTACCTGGAAAAAGGCCTTAGGGGCGTAAGTCCTTTCACAGGTGTAAGGTATACAGTAAATGGTGCAAGTGCATGGCCGGCAATTCATTTTGGGCTGGAAGGACCAAATGAAAGCTTCAGTGTTACATGTGCAACAGGAAATACAGCAATAGGAAATGCTTATAGAAAAATAAAATATGGACATGCAGACTTAATGCTTGCAGGATCTTCTGACTATTTTGACGAATTTATTGTTGTATTTTTTCATCGTGCAAGAGCTGTTGCTGCAACAAAAGACCCTTATGAAATCAATGTCCTAAAACCATTTGACAAAAATAGATCGGGAACAATCCTTTCTGAAGGCTCTGGAATGTTGCTTCTTGAATCTGAATCTTCAGCAAGAAAAAGAGGTGCAAAAATTTATGCTGAAATATTGGGAATGGGTGAAACCTGTGATGCAAGAAATATAGTTGCCCCAGATACATCTGGAAGGATAATGACCAGAGCAATTGAAAATTGCCTTGAAGAAGCAAACTTAAAACCAGAAGAAGTTGAATATGTGTCTGCACACGGAACAGGAACATTGTTCAATGACCCAACGGAAGTCAAAGCATTGAAAAATGCTTTGGGCAAACACGCAGAAAAGATTCCTGTTTCTGCTCCAAAATCCCAACTTGGACATTTGCTAGGTGCTTCAAGCTCTGTTGAAGCTATATGTGGGATCATGGGGGGCCTCAATAACACCGTAACCCCTACACTCAATCTGGAAAACCCTGATCCAAGATGTGATTTAGATCATGTTCCAAAGAAGGCGCGCAAACATGAATACAGAACATTCTTAAATAACAGTTTTGGCTTCGGTGGGCATAATTGCGTATTAGCAATTAGGACAGGAGACCCTGAAGATTGAAGAAAGGGATTGCAGTAATTGGAGCTACCGGATCTATTGGAAAACAAACAGTAAGGCTTCTGAGTTCAACTTTCAGCAATCAATACAAAACAATAGGATTAACCTCAAACAACAATATTAAAAATCTCTTTGCACACGGAGATTCTTTAAATTCAGAAAAAATGATTGTTGCAAATCCGTCATCTGTCGCATTTCCAACCTTGCAACAAACAAATTCAAAAATACTTTCAGGAAAAGAATACATCAATGATCTTGTCCAAGAAGAAAGTGTTGACCTTGTTGTCATGGCGATACCAGGAACAGCAGCAATCGAAGCAACCTACCTTGCCTTAAAAGCTGGAAAAGTAGTTGCATTAGCAAATAAAGAAAGCATAGTTGCTGCAGGGGAATTAATGCTAAAAGCAGAAAAGCAATATGGAGGAAAAATAATCCCTATAGACAGTGAACACAATTCAATTTTTAGACTCTTGAACAATTCAAGGGAAAGTAAGAATATTGCAAAACTAACAATAACAGCTTCAGGAGGGCCTTTTTTAGGAAAAAAAATCCATGAGCTCCAAAACGTAACGCCTAAAGAAGCACTGAATCATCCATCCTGGAGCATGGGCCCGCTTGTGTCAATAAACTCTGCAACACTTATGAACAAAGGCTTGGAAATAATCGAAGCAAGCATACTTTTTGGAATGCCTATAGAAAAAATCGATTCCGTTATTCATCCTGAATCAAAAATTCATGCAATGGTCCACTGGAAAGATGGGGCATCGTCAATGCTGGTAAATCCTCCAAGAATGTCCTATGCAATCAATCACGCTCTTTCTTACCCCGAATATCCAAGGTTGATATCAACATTGAAAGATACTTCTTTTGAAGGGGGATTCAAACTTCATAAGCTAGATGAAAAACTGTATCCATGCTATAAATTGGCAAAGGAAGCAGGTCTCGAAGAAAATGGACACCCTATTGTCCTGAATGCAAGCAATGAAATTGCAGTAAGCAACTTCCTGGAAGGAAAAATTAAATTCACTCAAATTCCAAAAGTTATAGAAAAAACATTAATTGGAATGACCTCAAAAAATCCAAAAGACATCAATGAGGTTCTTATGATAGACAATGAATCTAGGCTTTTTGCATCAGACTTAATAAAAACAAAAAAAATATGAAAAAAAGATTTCTTGAATCAATAAAGAATCCTCAAGATTTAAAAAAGATGAACCTGAATGAACTTGAGGATTTCTCAATTGAAATAAGAGATTTTCTTGTAGACCAGATACCCAAAACCGGAGGTCATCTTGCAAGCAACTTGGGTGTTGTTGAACTAACCTTGGCGATACATAAAGTTTTCAATTGCCCCAAAGACAAAATAATTTTTGACGTTGGCCATCAAGGCTATGTGCACAAAATAATCACAGGCAGATTTAAGGATTTTGGAACATTGAGAAAGCATGAAGGGCTTTCTGGATTTCTTGATATAGAAGAATCAAAATATGATTCATTTGGGGGAAGCCACGCCGGCACATCTCTTTCAGCAGCTTATGGCTTTCTTGAATCTCAAAAAAAGAAAAAAAATAAAGACTATGTTGTAGCAATGATTGGAGATGGGGCTTTAACTGCTGGAATGGCTTGGGAAGCAATTAACAACCTAGGAGGAAAGCCTTATCCCTTGATTGTTATTTTGAATGATAACGAAATGTCCATTTCCCCAAATGTAGGAATGGTAAATAAATTCTTAACAAAATTAAGAATAGCAAAAAATTACAGGAAAACACTAAGAAAAACTTCAACCATATTGTCTAAATCAAAAATGAGTAAGGGTTTTGCAAAAACATTATCAAATATAAAAGATGCAATAAGGAATTTCTTTTTTAAAGAAGGTGCTCTTTTTGAATCATTTGGATTTAGGTATTTTGGACCTATAGATGGCCACAACATCAAACAGCTAACAGACATCCTGGAATCGTCAAAAGAAATACAAGACAGACCAGTCTTGCTTCACGTTCTAACAAAAAAAGGCAAAGGAGATTTTGAAAGTGAAAAAAATCCTGTAAAAAGACATGGTGTTGCCCCTGTCGCAAAAAACACTATGCCCAGCTTTTCAAAAGTGTTTGCAGATTCCGTAATAGAAATTGCAAAAAAAGACGAAGATGTTGTTGCATTAACAGCAGCAATGGCTGAAGGTACAGGACTAAGCGCATTCAGGGAGAAAATTCCCGAAAGATTTTTTGATGTTGGGATTTCTGAACAACATGCTGTTACGGCAAGCGCATCAATGGCACTATCAGGATTAAAACCTATATGTGCAATCTATTCAACCTTCCTCCAAAGAGGCTATGACCAAGTCGTGCATGATGTAATGCTTCAAAATGCTCATGTCATCTTTGCTATGGATAGATCTGGAATTGTAGGAGGAGACGGGTCAAGTGCTCAAGGTTTTTATGATCTGTCATACTTAAGATGCCTTCCGAATATGGTAATTAGTGCAGCAAGGGATTCTTCCATGATAAAAGCACTGCTCGAATGTGGCCTCTACAAAAATAAAAAACCATTTGCAATAAGGTATCCTAGAGGTCCTGTTCCTGATGTCCCAAAAAGAAAAGGAAATGAGGCATCAGTAGGAAAAGGAGAAATACTGAGAGAGGGAAAAGATGTTGCAATCCTTGCATTGGGACCTTCTGCTTATACCGCTATTGAAGCAGCAAAAAAACTGGAAAAAGAAAAGATAAGCTGTCTTGTTATAGATCCAATATGGATAAAACCCCTAGACAAGGACCTAATAAAGAAAGCTGCGAAAACGAAAAGAATTCTCACAATAGAAGAGCACAGTGAAATTGGTGGATTTAGATCCGCCATTTTAGAGTCTCTTCAAGAACAAAACTTGTTAAATGAGACTAAAATTTCATCCCTTGCAATTCCTGACATTGTTGTCAAGCATGGAGGTCAAAATATTTATAGGAAAAAATTTGGCCTAGATGAAAAAGGGATTTGTAAAAAGGTAAAGGATTTGATAAATGGCTGAAGTTTTATATAACAAATACAGACCAAAACAATTTGGTGACCTTATAGGCTTGTCAGTGACAAAAAAAATACTTCTTAATTGTTTGAAGATTCAGAAAATACCTCATGCATGGCTTTTTTATGGACCTAGAGGGACTGGGAAAACGAGTACAGCAAGGATATTCGCAGCTGCAATCAATTCAAAAAAACTTTCTAAGAGTCTTGAACCTAACCTAAAAGAAGAAATAGTATCTTCTATCTTTCAAGGAAATTCAATGTGTATTTCTGAAATTGATGGAGCAAGCAATAGGTCAGTTTCGGATGTTGCAGACCTGCAAGAAGAAATGAGGTTTTCTCCCCCAGAAGGAACAAAAAAAGTTTATGTTATAGACGAAGTTCACATGCTTTCAAAGGCAGCCTTTAATGCTCTTTTAAAAACAATAGAAGATCCTCCGAGCCATGTAATGTTTATACTAGCAACAACCAATCCGGAAAAAGTTCCTGAAACTATTAGGAGCAGGTGTCAAAACCTCACCTTCAATGCCCACAAAAGCACGGACTTAACCAAACTGATAGAAAAAGTTTCAAAAAAAGAAAAAATAAATATTGAAAAAGGCGTGAGCGATCTTATCTCTTACATATCAGAAGGAAGCGCAAGAGATGCACTTGGAAATTTGGAAAAATTAGCAACATTTTCTGAAAAAGAAATCAAAATAAAAGATGCATTCAGTCTTTTTGGGTTAAGTGACATAATGGGCATCGAGTCTTTCATAAGTTACCTTAAAGAAGAAGATTCAACAAAGTCTCTTATTCATGCAGAAAAATTATTCAATAATGGTGTATCAATATGGCCATTCATGGATCAGCTAATTGAATACCTTCACAATATTCTGATTTATAAAAAAATAAAAGACTATGAAGGGTATTACCAAATTAAACCTGAATTATCTGACAATTGGAATGATCGAGAAATATTCATTGTTCAAGATGAAATTATCGAGTTGAAAAAAAACCTCAAATGGGAAAAAGAAGGGTTGACATTGTGGAGAATTATTGCTTTTGACCTTCATCAAAAAATAAATACACCAAATCAAAATACAGGGGCAAAAAAGGAATACAAGGCGGTCAAGCCAATTGCAAAAGAAGTGGATGAAAGGAAGCCAGA
>CAZFBE010000025.1:0-6091 GCA_964517115.1 uncultured bacterium | reverse complement strand
AATTCCTTGACAATTTAAAACAAGCCGACTTGTCTTTATGGATACTATTGAATAAAAGAACTTTCATAAAATGGGAAGACTCAACAGCCTTTATTTCCGTAATGAAAGATTCGCTTGCATGGAGAAGGATCAACCAGGACAATACAAAAAAAATTATTGAAACTGTTTCGAATGCCTGCTTAAAAAAGAAAATAAGCTTAGAAACAGTACCATTAGATGTAAAAATAAAGAAAAAAGAACCAGAAGCTAAAAAAAATGGTTTAGATCTGAAAAAAGAAATAGAAAACCTGGGGATTAAAGGAGAATGGAAAGAATAAACAAGGAGGAAGAAAATGAGTAGATATGAATTAAATATAGGTTTAGCAAGACAGCTCTGTGGTGGGGTAATTATGGATGTAGTTAATGCAGAACAAGCAAAAATTGCGGAAGATTCAGGAGCATGTGCAGTAATGGCCTTGGAAAGAGTTCCGGCAGATATACGTTCAAATGGAGGCGTTGCAAGAATGTCTGATCCAAAACTTATCGAAGAAATAAGAGAAACGGTCACAATTCCCGTAATGGCAAAATGCAGAATTGGGCATATTGCAGAAGCAAGAATGCTTGAATCAATTGGTGTTGATTTTATAGATGAATCTGAAGTTTTGACTCCAGCAGATGAAGAATTCCATTTACCTAAAAACGAAATCAAAGTTCCAACTGTGTGTGGAGCAAGAAACTTAGGAGAAGCTCTGAGAAGAATAGATGAAGGAGCTGCATTGCTAAGAACAAAAGGAGAGGCAGGAACAGGAAATATTGTTGAGGCTGTAAGACATATGAGACTCATCAAATCCGAGTTAAAAAATCTTCTAAACAAAAAAAATATATCCTCAGCAGCAAAAGAATACAAAGTCAGTGAAGGCTTGGTCAAAAAAACCATAGAAAACAATGGCTTGATTGTTCCTAATTTCGCCGCTGGTGGAATTGCAACACCGGCAGATGCATCTCTCATGATGACCCTTGGAGCAGAAGCGGTCTTTGTAGGAAGTGGAATATTTAAAAGTGAAAACCCCCCACTAGTAGCAAAGGCAATAGTTGATTCAGTAAATCATTGGGACGACCCTGCAAAACTTGTTGATATATCAAGAGGCTTGGGAGAGCCAATGAAGGGTCTCGATATACATCTCTTAAAACAGGAAGAAAGATTGCAAGAAAGGGGTGTCTAAAATTGTAGGAATTGCAGGAAGGCAAGGCAATTGCCAAGACCACAAAGACATCCTAGATTCTCTTGGTGTTGAAAATAAAATAGTCATCATCCCTGAGGATCTTAAAAAAACCACTCACCTAATTCTTCCTGGAGGGGAATCAACAACCCAAGAAATGCTTTGGAAAAAAACAGGGTTATGGAACGAAATAAAAAGCTTCCAAAATCCAATACTGGGAACATGTGCAGGAGCAATTCATCTTGCAAAAATACTTGGAAATGAAAAAATTTATTGCGAAAGAAATGCTTTCGGAAATCAAAAAGAAAGCTTTTACAGTGAAATGGTTTTTGGCTATTCCCAAAAAAACAAAACATTAAAAGCGATGTTTATAAGAGCTCCGATAATCCGCCAGGGAAAAACAAATGTTAATGAATCCTGGCAAACATGGGCAAAATTCAAAAGACCTAATGAAAAAAATGAAATGATTGCAGTCGCTAAAATAGGTCAAAACTGGCTTTCAACCTGTCATCCTGAAGCTGTTGGAGATGATACACTTCATAAGGTATTCTTAGATTCATGAATAAAAATAGAGGAAATTTCATCACGATAGAGGGCGGTGAAGGAACCGGGAAAACAACATTGGTCAATAGCCTCAAGAAATTCATTGAGTCAAAAGGTATTGAGTGTTTTGTCACAAGAGAACCTGGAGGGACAAAAACTGCAGAAGACCTACGATCGATTCTCATAAATAATGACTTTGATCTTGATCAAGAATTGGATATTCTTTCTTTCGCAAGAAGCGAACATGTTTCAAAAACCATAAAAGAAAAACTTAAAAAAGGAATTTGGGTTATTTCAGATAGATTTTTTGATTCCACGCTTGCTTACCAAGGCTTTATGAACTTGGAAAGATTTAACGAAATACAACAATACTGCCATTTGGCAGCAGGAGAATGCACACCCGATTTCACAATTTGGCTTGATCTTGATGCAGGTACAGGGCTTGAGAGGGTAAAAGAAAAAAATAACTTTGAAAAAAGAGGTTTAAATTTTCATGAAAAAATCAGAAATAATTTTGAAAAGGTAAGTAATGAATATCCCATGAGGGTTATTAAAATTAATATAAATGAAAAGAATGAAGAGGTTGTTTTCAACCTGGCATCCTCTTTGCTGAGGGGTTATTTTTCAGAACTAAAATGAAAAAAATTCAAAAAAAATTAAGCGGATTCACGCTCGTTAACGGAATTTCCATAACCCAAAATAAAAAATTTTCTACCGAGTTGGCGAAAGGAATGATAGCAAGCGAGGATGGTTTACAGGATTTGATTGTGGTAGATCTTTATTCAAAGGATGAAATGATTAATAAAAAAAACTTTCATCCAAGATTTTTAAGATTCTGGAACGAAAAACCAACATCTGCTTTGGATTTTTTCAGAACACCTCCAAGATTCAATGATAAAAAAATAATGCTTATTCATGGGTTTGATGTTCTTGCAAATGCAGATACAAGCAACACCATCCAAAACAATCTCTTAAAGCCTTTGGAGGAAGTGGAACACATGCATCTTGTTATAGCTGATTGCGTAAGAACAAACATCATCCTGCCAACAATTCTCTCAAGAGCAACCATCCTAAAAACAGGATTTTTTACAAAGGCACCTATAAACGAAAATTATTCAATTTCAGAAAAGAACGGTCTTTCATTTCAAAAAAATCTCAATGATAAAACCTTACTTTTCTTAGCTCAAGAATGGGAAAAGCTAGCAAATGGAAATTTTCAAGAAAAAATATTAGCAGCAGGGATACTATCTGCAGAAAACAATATTGGAAAAGACAATGAGGTTCAATCAAACTGGTTTGAAAAAACAACCAATATCAATTTTTATGAAATATTAGGAATTCCTCAAGACGCCAGGCAAGAAGAAATGAAAAAAGCCAAAAAAGACATTGCTGAAAAACTCTATTATGCAATATTGGAACTGTTGGTAAGAAAAAGCGACCAAACAAATTTGATACTTGAACTTACGGAGTGGAAAAAAATATCCTCTTCTTCCAACATAAAACCAGAATTAAACTTAACCTCGGTACTATGCAGCAGAACTTAAGCTAAAAACCCTGCTCAAGTTGACTCTGTCCTGGAATATTCGTTACAACAAACCCTTCATTACCATGAGCCATTCCAAGAGGTTGGTCACTGAAAGCCTTAATACCCCATGTAAACATCAATATATCATCAAATCTTCTCCATGACAGTTGCCAAAAAGTACAACAGTTTTCCTTCGTAACTAAAACTTCTTGTAGGAGAGGATCGGTGCTGTTGAATCTATGGTTCATCGATAAACCTATCCGGAAACCAGTATTTAATTTTGCAGTAATTTTTGATTGAAAAGTTCTTAATTTAAATCCCCAATCCTCCATATTCCAAGTTGTATTTAAAGACCATTCAAGCTTTCCTCTTTTTAAAGTTTGCATCCTCATAGAAAGATCTCGTGGTTGATCATTTGCTAAAGACCAACCCCAATTCAAAGACAGCCTGCTGTGTTTAGAAGGAGTAGAGGAAAATGTCAAAGAAGGGTCATAAATATCATTTTTAAGAAAATCAAATCCTGTAGTAAATCTAAAATCAGTACCTGAAGCTGACCTAAAACCTGTCTGCCAAGAAAGGTTGTTTGTTTTTGAAGCAATATTCATTGATATTGGGTTTGTTCCATGAACATCTCTGTACTGATGACTGAAGGTAGTGTTCCATTCGGGAGAAAGAGGTATGTTCAAGGTAAATGCAGGTTGTATAGAGTACTGCGCATCACCTGTATCAAAAACACCTTGAACCAAAGAATTTCTAGCTGTCAATGTTGCATTATCACTAATTTTAATAATCTGATTTTGAGAAAATGTCATTTTGGCTTCAGTTAACTCTGTTTTTGGATCTGGATTTTGAGCCGTAGGCATAACTGGTCCAAATTTTGTTCTTGAAGCTTCAAATGAAATTCTATTGATAGCCAAAGCCCTTCCGACAGGATTGTCCCAGAGGGAATTTGCCAAACCCAGTTTCAAAGATGGCAACTCATCTCTAAAAGGTCTATTTTCATCATCAGTGTAAGAATCCCCGTCAGGATCCTCTTTTTTAGAGAAATTTAAAGACCAGTTTCTCAAATGTCCAGAACCCTCCCCAGAAAGAGTGCTGTTCATTTGAAGTTCTTCGTCAGGACTTGGATAGCCTGAAGAATCTCGTGAAGAAAAATTTCCAGAAGCACGAAAAGACAAACTTCCAATCTTCCTATTATCCTTAACACTCAAAGAATAATTTTTCTGATCTGAAAAAGAATTTTTATTAGCCCTCCAACTTCCTGAAAAATCAGTTTTTGCATTTTCTGATTGATCCCATCCAAAATTAAAACTCGCATTTTCATCATTCCGCCTTTCTGTTCCTGATGAAGCATTTGGCAAATAGGTGTCATTTTTATTGTAGGAAATATTTCCAGTTACCTTACCTGATTTGATTTGCTGTTTGAAACTTGCTATCTGGTTTTTTTGATTGCTTCCAGGATCTTTTGAAACATTGTACAAAAAAGAACCAAGCCCACCAAGAAGAGATGAAAAATAACTTGAAGTTAAACCTTTTTTGTCACCTTTTTTTTCAGTCCAGTCATACATTAAACCACCTACAAGTTGAGGGTTCACTGTGTAATACCAAGAACTTTTGAGAAACTTTCCCTCGGTATTATTTTTTCCAATTGTTATATTTATAGATCCATCTCTTGATTTGAGATCTAAGTAAACATAAGGAAAGTACATGACGGGGACCCCACCCATCCAGAAGATTGCGCCCCACGCTTCTATTTTTTCATTTGGAACAACATAGCTTTTGCGACTTGTAAGCTCCCATTCTTTGTTGCATGGAGGCAAACAGGAGGTCATTTTTGATGACTTCAGAACAAAACTATCAGATTGACCTTCATAAGTCTTTGCCTCAAAATAAAAAGGATGCTCTTTTTCACCTGGGAAAAAACCTTTTACATTTTTAAATTGAAAATGGTCTCTTTCAGTGTCATAATCCATAGACTCTGCGTACACCATGTATTCTGGCTTCTCTATTAAAACATTCCCATTTGCTATTATTTTTTTAGAAAGATAATCAAGAACAAGTTCATCAGCATTTATTTGCCATTCCTCCCAAGAAAGAGAAACATCCCCTATCCCAACCCACAGGTTTCCCTCATTTAAAATTTCTAATTTTTTTGCACTTATAGGAATATCTTCCGAAAAAAGATTTGAAAAAACAATTAAAAGAAATGAAAAAACCAAAAAAATCTTTTTCACCTGGGCATCCTCCTAAGAAGGAAGAAACCTAAAAAAAGAAAAATCAAATTAGGCATCCATGCAGCAACAACAGGGTTTATGAGATTTTGGTAACCAAGAGATTTAAAAACATTCAAAAGTCCGAAAAACATTCCAAACAAACCTAATCCTAAAAAAACATGAGAATACCCTCTTGAAATTCCCCCCCATAAAGAAAGAGGAAAAACAACCAATGTTAACAGTATTGAACTAAGTGGCAAAGACATTTTTAAATGCAAGTTAAGCAAGAGGTGTGCAGTGTCAGAACTGCTTTGCCCCCATTCGGAAGCTCTTTTTATATCTTGCTGCAAGTCAGGAGTATATCTTTCTAAAGCTTGACCGGGGACTTTTAAAGAATTTATTAAATCCATACTTAAAGCACCCTCCATTGAATCAAAATTCTGAGAAGGGATAGATTCATAATGATCACCAACCTCTGGATACCTGATGCCTTGCTGCAGAATGAAATTGTCTTCATTTATATGAGCCGACCTAGAAAGTACTAAATTCTCCTTTCCCTGATCATCCTCCATGAGGATAAGTATTTTTTTTGCTAAACTTTTAGTTTTGTC
>CAZFBE010000024.1:0-14297 GCA_964517115.1 uncultured bacterium | reverse complement strand
TCTAAAAAAATATTAACTGATAAAGAGTTGCATGAATTAACATCTTGATGACTTTTTTATTATTTTTCATATTTAAATTCGAAAACCTCATACCGAAAGATTTCAAGGAACCCTCTGGTATCATTTATTCAGAAAAAAGAAAAAGCCTGTTTGTAGTTGGGGATGAAGGACATATAGCAGAAATAAACACAAGCGGAGAGTTGATAAAGATAAAAAAAATCCCAGGGAACTCGTGTGAAAGAGACTTTGAAGCAGTCTCAATTGATCCAAGAAACAACAATCTTCTCGTACTAAGGGAATCTTTATGGGAAATAGTTGTTATAAATCCTGAAAATTTTGAGATTGAGCACACCTACAAACTTCCTGGCGGGCCAGAAAATTGCAAAGATGAGGACTGGGGACTTGAAGCGTTAGCGGTAATTGGAGAGGATGAAGGCAAAAAAGACTGGTTGAAAATTTTAGTAGGGAAACAAAGATACCCAACAATGATTTATGAATTCTCGATTCCTTTAAGTAAATCAGAAAAAAAACCTATCCTTGGTAAAAAAATTAAACCAAAAATTGAATCAATATCAGACATGTATTACGACAAGGAAAACCAAAATCTCTGGATATTAGATTCATGGCTCATCCAAAGACTTTTTACCTCTGCAGGATTTCATGGAAAACTATACTTGTTTAAAGATTGGGAAAGAATCGAAACATGGAATATCCCTTTTCCGCTCTCTGAAGGAATAACATTCACCCCAAGTGGCGATTTGTGGATTGCAGATGACACCGGTGGAATTTACTTATTTAAAGATTGGGAAAAAGACAATAAAAAATTACTAAATTTTTAAAAATTTAAAAAATTACCCCAAAAAGGAATCAATATAGTTTCTTTGTCAAAAACCAACTCCATCATAAGTATTGATTCCTTGTCAATGAATTCTGTAAGAATCAAAAGTCTTTTTGAATACCATGGCAACAAAGGGATATCATTCCATAAAAATCTTGAAATGCTTCCTGACTTCTGCTTTTCCAAAAAACTCTCTTCTTCCTCTGGAAGCAACCTCTCAACAACACTCCCATCTTTTAAATGAAATTTAACATAAGGCAAAGAGTTGTTTACAGTTTTTTCACTTTGATTATGAATATTCAATAACCATAATTGCCATTCCCCAGATATCAAATTATCATCAAAAGACAAAAGAGTCAAGTCGGCTTCATAATCTAAATCACTAGAAAATCCGTAATACACCCTTTCCTGATAATCAATTTTTTCATTTTGCTTAATCAAGTTTCTCAAAGATTCCAAGTCTCCATAACGAAACCAAAGCCAGGAATACGAATAAGACAAAAATCCTAATTTTGTTGAAGAGTTAACAATATCATCTTCAATTTGATATTCCGAAAGCAGATTCTCAGATTCTTTAATTTTTGAATACCATTGCTGCATATCTTCCTTTTCCTTGAAGCTTAAAGAATCTCCAGCTACTAAGAAAAACAATAAAAAAAATTTAACTACTTGTAAGATTTTAGAAACTCCTCTAATTCTTTTTCCAACCTCTTTGGTTCTGCCCTTCCTTTTGACTCTCTCATCCCTAAACCAATTAAAGATTTTAAAACAGAGGTTTTGCCATTTAGGTATTTATTAATTATTTCTGGATTTTCTTTGATGATTTTTTTAACCAAAGCCAAAAGAGCTTCATCTGGCAAATACGCTGTAGGCCCCATTTTTTGGATTAAAGAATCAAGACTTTTATTTTCTAAAGTTATTTGCGGAAGGATTTTTTTTGCTATCGAGTTAGTAATCTCTCCATCTTGTAAAAACTTAATCAACTTGAAAAGCTCTTCTTTTTTTGGACTCAACCCTAAGATATCAGGATTTTCCTTCCAGAGCGACATTAAAGAACCTGTTATCCAACTAGATAAAACTTTCCTGTCTAACCCTGCTGGAAAGCTGCTGTAATATTCGAAAACCTTATGGTTTAGGGAAATGCTTCTAGCCATCTGGTAAGAAACCCCATCCTGCAACATCTCTTTCATCTTCTCGTAAGGGGTCTTTTTTTGAAAGGTCTTTTCATGAGACAATAAAACATTCAGATCAGGTTCTGGAAAATACCGATAATCAGAAGCAGATTCTTTCACTCTCTGCAAAACACACTCATGATTGTCCTCATCCCAGCCTTTTGTTACCGATTCAACTTTCTCACCTAGGCTTATACGGTTTAGCTGATCCTCTATCTCCCACTTTATCGCTTTCTCGACACCACTAATGCTACCTAAATTCTTGATTTCAACCTTATTTGAAATTTTTCCGTTTATAGAGACAGAAACATTTGGCTCACATCTCATAGCCCCGGTTTCCATTTTTCCACTTGAAATACCATGCTCAATTAATGAAGACCTCAGGCTTCTTAGAAATTCGCCCGCCTCTTTTGAGCTTGAAAATTCAGGGTCAGTTACTATTTCAAGCAAAGGCATACCGGATCTATTAAAATCCAAAAAAGAATTATTTCCCTTTACCAAAAGCTGTGCAGTGTCTTCTTCAACTTGAATCCTTTTTATAGAGACCTTGCATTCTTTATTTTCGCAATAAAAAAACCATTCTCCACCCTCTCCAACAGGTTTAGAAAATTGGCTTATTTGATATCCTTTTGGCAAATCAGGATAAAAATAATTTTTTCTCTCTGGAATACTCTCATTATTTAAATCACAATTCAAAAGATATCCGCATTTCGATGCCAACTCTAAAGCTTTTTTGTTTGGAATTGGCAAAGCCCCCGGCAAGCCATAACAAACAGGACAGCAATTTGAATTTGGGTCATTTGAATCTGTCGAACACCTACAATACATTTTTGTTTTTGTCATGAGCTGAACATGAATCTCTAAACCTATCATTGGATTTAATTTCATTTTGAAAATCTACTCATCCATATAGATTGATTAATCAAGGATTCATCATCATTGGCCCCAGATGAAAGCTGAAGTCCATAAGGTAAACCATTGTTTTTTCCCCATGGGATATTTATAGCCGGAACACCTGCTAATGAAGACACTGTCGTAAAAATGTCTTGTTGATACATCGCTAAAGGATCTTTCTTTGAATTTAAATCAAATGCAGCAGAAGGTGTTGTTGGCAATAACAAAAGTCCTTCTTTTGCCCAATTGTTTAAAATTGAAGAAAAGGAGCCCCTCAGCCTAATGGCCTTTTCGTAAAGACTGTCTCTATAACCTTCTGAAAGGACATGGCAACCCATTAATATCCTTCTTTTTACCTCTTGCCCAAACGACTTTCTCCAAGATGCTACATCTTGATTATGGGTTGGACCAAACCTAATACCGTCAAATCTTGCGAGATTAGAACTTACTTCTGCATAGCAAATAAGATAATACACAGCAAGAGAGTTTTCAAAAATACCAAAATCTATCTCCTGAATTTCAACCTTTTCATTAGAGACTTCTGAAAGCAAATTAGTAAAAGAATCAAATACATATGGTTCCGTAAAACTTTTTAGCTTTTCAATATTAGGAACTAGTATTTTTTTAGGTTTCTCTTCCCTAAAAGAAACTTTTTTCTTGACATCATAAGATGTTGAATCATTTCTATCAAATCCTTTAATTATGTCGAAAACCCATCTTGTTTCTTTTAGTGTTTTTGAAAAAATACCCACTGTATCCATCGAAGAAGCCATGGAAATCAAACCATACCTTGAAACGCGTCCCCATGTTGGCCTGAATCCAAAAACCCCGCAAAAAGATGCAGGCTGCCTTACAGACCCTCCAGTATCAGAACCTAAGGAAAATGGGACAATGCCCGAAGCAACCGCAGCAGCACTACCTCCAGAACTACCTCCGCAAACTTTATTTGGATTCCAGGGGTTCAGACAAGATCCGTAACATCCCGTTTCAGTACTTGCACCCATTGCAAATTCATCTAAATTTGTTTTTCCCAGCTGAAAACATCCATTTTTGCTCAACCTCTTAACAACAGTAGCTTCATAAGGGCTGTAATAATCTTTCAAGATTTCTGAAGCACAAGTTGTAGGAAGGTCTACTGTGCAAATATTGTCCTTTATAGCAAAAGGAACCAGGTTCTCCCTTGGTGGGGAATTGCTTAAAGATAAGAATATATTGTTTTTGTCTTTCTTGGCAAGATCCAATGATTCAAAAACAGTAATAGAGGATTCTGGATAATTAAACATTAAATTATCATAATGATAATTACTATTACTTTTGAGACAATTCTGAAACTAAGCTTTTAAAAGCATCTGGTTCGTTGATTGCAATTTCTGAAAGCATCTTCCTGTTCAATTCAATTTCAGATTTTTTCAACATGTTTTGAAAATCTGAATAAGAAATATCATGGTCACTCAAAGCTGAGTTAAGCCTCGAAATCCATAGCCTTCGAAAGTTTCTTTTATTGTTTTTCCTATCTCTATAAGCACTTATTCCTGCGTTTAGAAGAACTTCTTTTGCCTTTCTAAACCTTCTAGAACCAGAAGCCCTAAAGCCCTTTGCAAGTTTAAGTATCTTCTTGTGCCTCTCTCTTCTTGTTGATCCAGTTTTAACTCTTACCATTTTATTTACCTAAATTCCTTAAAATTTTCCTTTTCACAGAACCTTCCACCCTTGTGCCTTGGGCAAGCGCTCTTTTTCTCTTTGCAGACTTTTTTCCAGTTTTATGATTCAAGCCAGGAGACTTAGAGATAACTTTTCCAGTTTTTGTTACCCTGAACCTCTTAGCAATTGCTTTGTTAGTCTTCACCTTTTTGCTTTTTGTATTTGTTTTTATTTTATTGCTCTTAGCCATTTTAGACTTTTCCAGGATTAAACATCAATGTCGCTTGCGTTGCTTCAACCTTTATGTCAGATAAAACAACACCAAAATCCTTTACTTCCTCCTTCATAGTTTCAAGCAATTCTAACCCTCTTGCCTTGTGAATCCTCTCTCTCCACTTGCGAAAGTGAACTGTGACCTTAACTCGATGGCCTTGTGAAAGGAATTTTTTTACTTTTTTTGTCCTGACGTCAAGGTCTCCCTTGTCTATATTCAACTTTAGACGTATTTCCTTTAGTTGAGCCTTGGAAACGGCATTTTTTGATTTGATAACCTTTTCTTTTCTTCTTTTTTCATAAAGAAATTTACCATAATCTAAAATTTTAGCTACAGGAGGATCGCTGTTTTCAACAGTTAAGACTAAATCCAAGCCACTGTTTCTAGCCTCTTGTAATGCTGCATTAATATTCATAACCCCTAGATTTGATCCGTTTTCATTTATAACTCTGACATTTTTAAACCTTATATGCTCATTGATCTTGTGTAACCTCTTGGGTTTTTTTTGCGAAGCGTTTCTTCTAAAACGACTCAATTAGAACTCCCTTCTTCTGAAAGCTTCTTCATCAAGTCCTCTTTTGTCATTGTTCCACAATCCCCATTGTCCCTGTGTCTAACGGAAACAGAAGAAGATTCAACCTCCCTATCACCAACAACAAACATGTAAGGAATTTTGTTCAATTCTGCATCTCTAATCTTTTTGCCAACTTTTTCATTTCTGTCATCGAGACTTGCCCTAAATCCTGAATTTTTCAATTCATTCAATAAGTCTTTTCCGTAATCAAAGTGCTTCTCGGAAATGGGGATTATTATAGCTTGATTCGGAGAAAGCCAAAAAGGAAAATTCCCTGCATAATGTTCAATCAGTATGCCTATAAATCTTTCCATGGATCCAAAAATTGCCCTATGAATAAGAACAGGCACCTCTTCTTCATCATTTGAATTTACATACTTTAAATCAAATCTTTCTGGAAGATTGAAATCAATTTGAATGGTTGTACACTGCCAATGCCTCCCTAAGGCATCTTCAATTTCAAAATCAATTTTAGGACCATAGAATGCACCATCTCCAGGGATGTACTCTGCATCTATTCCAGCTTTTGAAATTGCTGCTTTTAATGAATTTTCGGCCTTGTCCCAAGCTTCATCAGAACCTATCGATTTTTCTGGACGACCCTTGAGGAACAATTTCCATTTAAATCCAAATTTTTCCAAAATCTTTTCAGAAAAATTCAAGACACTTAGTATTTCATCTTCCAATTGTTCAAAAGTGCAAAATATATGTGCGTCATCTTGAGTGAAGCCCTTAACCCTGAAAAGACCGTGCATCGTTCCAGCTTTTTCATTCCTGTAAACGGTACCAAACTCCATAAACCTTAAAGGAAGCTCTTTGTAACTTCTTCTTTTCCTTGAATAAACAAGCATATGCCCTGGGCAATTCATTGGCTTAACCCCTACCCCTGATCCACCATCTTCATCAGGACATATAAACATAAAATCTTTGAAGTTTGTCAAGTGTCCGCTTTTGGACCATAAATTGGTATGAATAATATGGGGAGTTTCAATTTCCTTGTATCCATTGCTTTCATGCATATCTCTTGACCAGTCTTTTAAAGAATTTAAAAGTTTTTTACCCTGCGGTAACCAAAAGACCAAACCGCTCCCAGCAGTTTGAGAAAAAATTTCAAAAAGCTCTAACTTTTGACCAATTTTTCTATGGTCTCTTTTTTCAGCCTCTTTTAACCTTTCCAAATGTTCACTTAGTTCAGACTTTGTAGAAAAAGATGTAGCATAAACCCTTTGCAACATAACGTTTTTTTCATCACCTTTCCAATAAGCTCCTGATGTTGAAAGTATTTTAAATTCTCCAATTTTTGATGTTGATTCAACATGCGGAGGGTCCCCCTCACAGAGGTCAACAAATTCACCTTGTCTATAAAAAGATATTTCTTCTCCTTTTGGGATACCCTCAACTAATTCTTGCTTGAAGGGCTGTCCCTCTAATTCCGCTAAAGCATCTTCTCTTTTCAGGGTAAATTTCTCTAAAGAATAATCACTTTTAACTATCCTTGACATCTCTTCTTCTATTTTCAGAAAATCATCTTCAGAAAATTCTCTTCCAAATAAGAAATCGTAGTAAAAACCATCTTCTATTACTGGTCCAATTCCTAATTTAACCTCAGGAAAAAGCCTTAAAACAGCCTGAGCCAAAACATGGCTTGCTGTATGTCTCATTCTTTTAATTTTTTCAATCATAAATTAACAGATCTCCATCATGGGAGATGGTGGACTTGAACCACCGACCTCTTGAATGTCAATCAAGCGCTCTATCCAGCTGAGCTAATCCCCCCTTTGACTTTAAATAAAAGGGCGCGGTCGGATTCGAACCGACGAATATAGGCTTTGCAGGCCCACGCCTTAAACCACTTGGCCACGCGCCCAAAAAAACAGCGGAAGACGGGACTCGAACCCGCGACCTCCAGCTTGGGAAGCTGATGCTCTACCAACTGAGCTACTTCCGCAAAAAAACTAAACATAAATGACATCCTAATTCTTTATTTCACACTATGCCAAGTAGTCCCTGAAGAAGAGTCTTTGATTTGAACCCCTAAACTTAACAATTCCTTTCTTATTTGATCAGCTTTTTCCCAATCTTTATTTTTTCTTGCTTCATTTCTTGATGTAATCATTTCTTCTATTTTCATATCGTCTAAATGATTCTCTTTCGGGAGAATACCCAAGACATCATCAACTTCAGATAAAAACTTTTGCAAGCTTCCAGAAATTTTTTTAATCCCTTTTTTCCTAGAGTCTTTTATCAAATCCATCAAAACCGCAACCGCTTGAGGAACGTCAAGGTCTTTTTTTAAATATTCAACAAAAGATTTTCTGTACTTCTGCACAAAAGAACTGTCTGTATCTTCATCTGCGGAAAAATCTTTAACTTCTTCTAAAAAATTCTTGATTCTGTTTAATGTTGCTCGAGAATCTTTAAGAAGGTCAAAGCTAAAATTTAAAGGCTGTCTGTAATGCCCACGCATTAAAGAATATCTCAACTCAGCACCTGTAAAACCTTTTTTATAAATATCTGAAGGAGTGTAGGCATTACCTAAGCTTTTTCCCATCTTGCCACCATCAACTAACAAAAATCTACAATGCATCCAATGTCCTGCAAGCTTTTTCCCAGAAAAAGCTTCACTTTGAGCAATCTCACATTCATGATGCGGAAAAATCAAATCTTCACCCCCTGAATGAATATCTAATTTATCTTTAAAAAGGTCATTCACCATGGCCGAACATTCAATATGCCAACCTGGAAACCCGTCTGAACCAAGAGAGGTATTCCATTTCATAATATGCTTAGAGTCAGTTTTCCACAAGGCAAAATCCGTTGGGTCTTTTTTTTCAAGATTAACATCTACTCTATGTCCTGCATCCAAGTCATCAATTGAATTTTTTGACAAATTACCATATTTTTCAAATGACTTAACTGAAAAATAAACATTTCCATTTGACTTATAAGCATATCCTTTTTCTATCAGTTTTTCAATCATGGAAACCATATCCTCAATATGGTCACTTGCTTTTGAGATGTATGTGGGTCTTTTCATATATAAAGAATCCATATCGTTAAAAAAATCCTTTTCATAGAGAGAAACAATCTCCCAAGGAGAGACTCCTTTTTTGGTTGCTTTTTCTTCAATTGGATCAAATTTAACAGACTCATCTTCCCCTTCTCTCATATGCCCAACATCAGTTATATTCATTGCTTGAAAAACCTTCCAGCCACCCCATTCCAAAGTCCTTCTCAAAAGGTCAGAAAATAAAAAAGATCTCCAGTTTCCAATGGTTGGACGACTGTAGAGGGTTGGCCCACAATGATACATCCTAACAATACCGCTTTCGTTGGTTTCTAGGGGAAAAGAATCGCCCCTTAAAGTGTCAAAAAGAATTGGCCTAAACCAAGGTTTCTTCAATTAGCTATCCATCTTCCACAATTAGGACATACACAAATAGAGTCAGATGCTGCAAGCTCTTCAAGACATAAAGTCGGTAGGGAAGAGTTGCATGCATTACACAAAAAAACAACACCATTCTCAAAATTTTTGCTTTTGATTATCTCGGTCAGAACTAAACCTTTAGATCTTTTTGCCAAGTCTATAAACCTAGCTACAATTTTTTCATCCAGGGTTGAACAAGATTTTTCAATATCTTTATTTATTTTTTCAATATTTTCATCTTTTTGTTCAACTATATGAGTAAATTCTTTTTCCCTATTCGCAACAGCTTCCTCTATGTTTTCTAACCTTTCTCTATTGTCTCTTATTGATTTTTCTAAATTTTCAATCTGAATAGCCCTTCCTGCAAAATCCTTTTCTTTGTCATCTTTCTCTTCTCTTTTTTCGATTAATTTTTCAGTCAGTTCCTGCGCAACCCTGTGCGAAATATCTTCAGAGCTCATGCTTTCTAATTTTTCGATATCCTGAACTATGGATTGCAATTCTGCTTCTGACTCCATTGATTCTTTTTTGACCCTGTTGTAAACTTCCTCCCTCCTCTTGAGCCTTTGCTCCTCATCCCTTGCAGACTTCCTTCTTTGAGCTAACCTAAACTCACCAGCCTTTTTTTCTTTATCTTCTTCAAGAGATTGAATTTCCAATGTCTTTTCCTGAATATCCTTGAGAACTTTCAAATCTTTTTCATTAAGACCAAAATCTAAACTATACATAAACAAACACTCCTTTTTAATGGTGGGGAGAGAGGGACTTGAACCCCCGACCTCCTGTTTGTAAGACAGGCGCTCTATCCAGCTGAGCTATCCCCCCGTAAGCCTCAGCGTGGGTCTGGTAGGATTCGAACCTACGACCAACGGATTATGAGTCCGCTGCTCTAACCGCTGAGCTACAGACCCACGATCTGAGTATCCTATCATAATCGAAATTGAAAATGTTATACTAATAACATTGGGTGGTTTTAACTCGAAAGAGTTATACCTTAATAAGGGAAAGTTGTGGAAATCAATTACGGCCCCCGCCACCGTTACTGGCACAAGTAACTTTGGATTTGTCACTGTTGAAACGGGAAGACAAAACCATAAAGAAGCCAGAAGTCGGGAGACCTGCCTAATACAAATTACGGGAGGTAAAATTTTGAAAAAAATCCTTAAACTAAAACTTCTACTCATTCTGTTTGTTTCGTGTTCTGAAAATACTCCAGAAAATTTAATCATCCAGAACAATGCCGACTTTGTTCTGTTGACAAATGATTGGATTTCAAATGAGTCAAACTTTCATATACATACCGAAAATGGAGACTGGGTAGAAAGTGTTGAACATATTGATATCAACGATATGTTTAGTGCAGACACAGTAGCAAGATCTTTCAACGAGAATCAAGCCTGGTTCTTGGACAGGTCTAACAATTCAATTTCAAAGATTTCTTTTGACAATATGGGGCACCCTACAATATCGTCTAAATGGATTCTTGGAAACAACCCAAATCCTCATGATGTCTGGCTTCATGAAAATGACCTTTATGTTACTCAGTATGAAAATGAAAATCTCTTAGTCCTGAACTCAAAAACTGGAGAAATAAAGACTCAAATAAACCTTTCTTCCAACGAAATGCTTACCCAATGCGCTTCAGGTGATGGAAATACCGAAATGGATCAGTTGTTTATGAAAAACGGAAAAATATATGTTTCAATGCAGTGTTTGGACACCTCCTCTTCGTGGAGCCCTGTAACTGAAGGAAAGATAGCTGTAATTGAAACAGAATCAAATATCATTTCTGAAGTTGTAAACCTAACAGACTGCTTTAATCCAGTAGATGCATCAGAAGACCCAGGGGGGACCCATTTATACTTTTCATGCGTGAACAATTACGAAGGCGGCAATGATGGCTCCATAGTCAGAATGTCTTATCTTGACCACTCAATAGAAAACCTTATTTCTGAATCTTCTTTTGGTGGAGACATAGGAGGGCTGACGATAAAAGACAATAATAATATTTTTGTAACAGTAACATCCCCATCCTGGAGCCATACATGGGTTTCTAAAGCAGATCTTTTAACAGAAACAGTACAAATAGTTCATGAGAAAAATACGCTTTGGCACAACAGGATAGCGTTTAAAAACGAAATGCTCTGGATGGTTGGAGAAGAAGGCCTTTACTCGATATCAGATTGTGGTCTTTTTTGCACTGACGAAAAGATAGTAAAATCTTCAACAGATGCAGCCCAACTTCTTTTCTGGCTGGGAGATCCAATGTTTGGTGGCGGTGGTCACTAATTTTTAAAAAATGAAATTTTTGTGGAAGTTATGCACATGTATTCTTTTGGCTTTTTCGTCATGCTATAGCTACGCAGAAGAAAAAACAAACACCACGGATTCTCTTAGTGAAAAATGGAGGATAATCTCTCTAGCCCCTTCAACAACAACGATACTTGAAAAGCTGAACCTTGACGAATACATAGTTGCGACAGATAAATTTTCAAAAACAGAAAAAGATATCCTAAAAATCGGAGGCCTCCTTGACCCAAACTATGAACTTATCACAGAGATTGATCCAACTCATATCATTGGGCTAAAGAGCCACTCAAGGATAAAAGAAAAGCTAAATTTCCTAAAATCAAAATGGATTCTAAACAGTGCAGAAAATTTGGAAAACTATTTTTATACTCTTGATGTTTTGGGGAAAGAGTTCGAAAGGGAAAAAATAGCAGAAAAAACCACCCATGAAACAAAAATGCTGATTGAGTCATTAAGAAAAATGGCATCATTGAAAATTGGATGTGGTTTAAAAGATCTAAACAAATGTCCTGAAAGGAAAAAAATACTAATAATCATCTCCAGAAAACCTGGAGAAACAACCAGTATGCTCTCTGCAAGCAAAAATACTTTTATTTCAGAGTTGATAGAAATACTCGGAGTAGAAAATGCAATTAAAGAACAAGAAGGGTCAATAAATCCTTATTGGCCAAATCTAACACCTGAGAGCTTGGTGAAAATTAATCCAGATGAAATATGGGAATTTGGCAAAAAGAAAGAAGATCAAACATTATGTTGTGAAAAAGACAGTTATTTCTATCCTTACTTAAAAATGAAAACAATAA
Source organism: uncultured bacterium (assembly GCA_964517115.1). Classification (GTDB taxonomy): domain Bacteria; phylum UBP7; class UBA6624; order UBA6624; family UBA6624; genus UBA6624. The sequence continues at coordinate 2,364 of CAZFBE010000024.1, read as the reverse complement.
AAGCCGTTCAAAAAAAATCATTTAAACTTTTTGAAAATGACAACTTAACAATTCCTGGACCAAACATGATGGAAACATTAAAAACCTTTGCAATAGAGCTTTATCCTGAATCCAAAAAAGAAATAGAGGCTTTAGTCAACCCATCGAACAGCGGACCAGAGCTCTAAAGAATTATCGCCTTTGTAAGAAAGAAAATCTTTCCCATCTGAAGCCAGAAGAAGTGTCGACCTTGAACCGAGCTCATGATCATTTCCACCTATTACCCTTAGCCCAAAATGACCAGAAACAAGACAATTTTTACCAAGATTGCAAATAGAAAGCACAGAGCCCTGAAGAGAAACTCCTTTCCATTTGTCTTTTTCAAAATAGATATATCCGTCAGCGGTAGAAAAAACAGAATTTCCAGAACTTATAGCCGAAAAAGAGAAATCTTTTATTTTTTTAGAACTTTTCAAACCATTCTTTTTCTTCTTGTCACTCAATATGGAAAGAGTCCCAAAAAGATCCACAAAATAAATACCTTTGTCCCCAAAACAGACACTGCTCAGCCCATTTTCTCCTTCAAAAACTTTAAGCAAAGAAGAATTGTCCACAATGAAGATAAATCCTTCAAGAGTCCCTATCAAAAGCCTTTCTCCTTTAAGTGAAATTGAAATTGGAGTACCTTTGAGCTCCCAATTGGATACTAGTTTCAACTTCTTATCCCATTTCGAAACAAAACCATCTGAAGAAACAGCAAATAAAAAATCTTTGTCAGAAGCCAATGAAACAATTTTCTTTTTATGGAATTTCAAAACACCTGTCTCGACAATGCTTTCAGCTTCTATGTTAAAAGCTATAACTTCTCCATTGTTCATGCCGGCAAACCATGAATTAGAAAATGAAGTAATTGCACTTATCCCAGAATAATCACATGAAGCCTTCATTGATTCCCCAATATCCATAAGCATCCTTTTTGTCCAGTCCTCACCAACCCCCTCTGAAAGAGCCTGTTTGCATAAAGCAATTGCATGAGAATACCTTTTATTTGAAAATTCTTTTGCAGCATTCTTTTTATACATTCGTTTTTTCCCTTCTCTTTCCTTTAGGGAAATTTCTTTCAGGTAATCTTTTGCCCACTTGTTGCCGTCATCAATGACCAAAATCTCCAAAGCTAATTCTTTTGCTTTGTCAGAATTCGAGTCTTTGCACTTTTGAGCAGAGTCTAATAATTCTTTGATTTTTTGATTTTTTAATTTTGACAAAATTTCTTGTGCCCATTGAACCGAAGGAGCTTTGTTTACAATTTTGGAAACATGGTCATAACAATCATCCCAACTACCCTCTTTTAGCAAATCTTCACATTTTTTCTTTTCCTGATCAGCCCACATTGCCTTGTCGACAGCATCCTTACCCCCTTCAATCAACCATGAATTACAAAAACGACACTTGTAAGCACCTGGAACAATCATCTCCCCGCAATAGGGGCAAGGAGCCCTATCTTGGCTACTCATCATCAACCTCCAAACTCAAGAAAACTAAATTGCCTTCAGAAGCAACTGCTAACATTTTATTTTCCTCTATATCAAAAAATGACAGAGACCATATCTTTCCATAAGAAGAATCCCACTCTATCCTTTTCACCTGATTCCCTTGTGAATCAAAAATGAATATTTCATTTGTAAATTCAGTTGCAAAAGCAAAATTATCATTAGTATCTTTTGACAAAGTTCCTAATTTAATAGAATTTGGATCAGACAGTATCTTGGTTGCTTTTGGAAAAGCTTCAGATGCATTGCCCGTCCAAACTTGACCAGTTTGGTCAAATACGAAAAGAGTTCCAGAATTTGTAATCAAAACATCCACAATTGGCTGGTTTATTGTCAGGTTTCCAACTGCTGACAGTCCTAATCCCGCAAGTTCTCCGTCCATCTGTTTATATACAGAAACAATGGAGTTATTTGGACCAAAATTGTAACCAACGGCAATAAAGCCCTCTTTGTTTATGCTTAACTTTAATTGCCTTGACTCAAGGCCATCCCATTTGTAAAGGACAGGGCCCAACAAATCAACCACCTGAAGTGACCTTGTTTCTCTTTCGTGAAATACCGCGAATCTTTCATCAGCAATGTCAAACTCATCAAAATATTTTCCTTTTGAAATTATTTTTTTCCAATTAGGCCCAATCCAACCACCATCAGATGACGCATAAAAACTCGAACTCATTCTTTCTATAGCCGAATCTGTATCAAGCTTTGCATCCCAAGAAAATTTTTGATTCCCAGAAAAAGAAAATCTTTTCGTACCGCCTTTTGTACCTATGACCAAATCTCCTGATTCAGGAAAAAGAGAATGTGCTTTAAGGTCTGGGGGAAGAGAAATTTT
>CAZFBE010000023.1:6727-14976 GCA_964517115.1 uncultured bacterium | reverse complement strand
CCTTGAAGGTCATCATTCTCTATTAGCAGGTTGTCATTGACGTAAAGCTTTGAGCCATCATCACTTGTTATCCTGAAAGTGTATTTTCCTTCTTCTTCAATATTTAAAAAGCCTTCAGCATTTATTACAAAATTATTGCTTAGGCCTTGGAAACTTCCCTTTTCTACCAGGTAATCGATGTTTGGCATTATCTTTGAGATGTTCGGGTTTTGGTTTTCTATTATTTCAGGAACCTTTGAAAGAGAAATCCCCACTTTGTAGATGTTCATCAGGATCCCTTCAGCAAAACCTTCAGCATCTGTTTTGATTGATTCGTTTTCTGTATCTGCGAGTTGTATTGATGCAAATGAGGAAGGGTTTTCAAAAAGGTCATTTGAAACAGATTTCCATGAATGTTTTGAATTTTCATCTGGACTGATATTGTTTAAGTGTGTTGAGAAGCCCATCATCATTCCATGAAAAGGGTAAACCCCGAGGTCGGACCATGGTATGGATGATTCAACAATATAACCCTCGTCCCTTTGCCTTAGAACGACTTTGGCGTTGGTGTCACTGTCAGATGTATCTAGCCTTGCAAGGTCATCCATCGTCAATGAGTAATAGAAGTCGTTTGAGTCATATTCAGACCCTCTTTCCCTTCTTGCATCAATGAAAAAGTCAATACCATCCAGCTCTGTGACATTTTTGTCATCGATAACATGGATTATGTAAAGGTTTTCATTGTCCCAAAGCATCTTGAAATTGCCATCTATATCATCATCTCCATATATGGGATTGTCTATTTTCAGGTATTCGGTAGAGCCCCAAATCTCATCAATTTGGCCGTCTATATTTATTGTTTTTTTTGAGAATTCAACATTTGCCTGAGGGTCTATTGGCACGGTTTTTTCTACTGTCGTATTTTTGTTTGCACTTTCTTCTCCAACCCTGAGGTCAAAAAAGGTTGTCACTGTCGTTTTCTTGTTTTTGTTGAGGGATATCTTTGCTGTGTATTCTATTTTTTCTCCCCATTCATATGACGAAGTCGCCGTTTGGTCAAGTTCGTGGGGAGCATTTATGCTAAAACCATTTGTATCTAGCGTTGAGTGTATTGGTGTTTTCAACTCTATTTTATTATTTCCTGAATTCTTGATTTCAAAAATCCTCTTAAGCCCAAGTGCTCCTGACTTGGTGACAACAATCTCAGGTCTTTCAAAAATCCTTATTGCTTCAGGGTTGTCATCAATTTTGATTTCATAATTGAGAACAACAGCTCCATCCAAGAAGGAATAACCCTTGAAAGAGAAGTTCTTTCCTGCCTGGACTCCGTCAACATGCCAAACATCTTCATCTTCTATCCCATTGATATAGGAGGACCCTTGGCTGGTTGGCTGTGGGCCATGGGATGTTGTGTAGACCGCACCATTGAAGTCAACGCCTCCGTACCAAGCCTTGTAAATGCTCCCGTATTGAGTGTCATATGCAACCCAGAGCCTTTCGTTCAATGCAATCGTTATCATCCTTGGTTTCTTGTCAAGGACAGACCTGAAAACCCAAGGGTCTCTTGGTCTTTCTGTAGCTGTTGCTGATTTTGCCAATGAAGCAAGTGTTCCATCTTTTTCTGAACCTGTATCTTGAATGTTTGTGAAAAAGAAAAGCAAGGCAACAGTGAGAACTATTAGGGCTATTATTTTCTTATTCATCTTTTTCTCCTAGTGATCCAAAGGGAAAGGGTTTCTCTTCCCAACCCCAATCAGGATTGATTTTTATTCCAAGATGGTTGAATACGGTTGGTGGCACAGCAACATAGCCGGGACCTTTTTCAAGGATGCTTACTGGTGTTTTTCCACCGGAAACAATGAAAAATATTGTTCTTTCATCAATTGATTGCCCACCATGTCCGTAATTAATACCACCGTGATCTGTTGTAACTACAACCATCCAGTCCTCATGGTTTTTTTTCCCTATTTCATCAAGTACATTTCCTATAAGCTCATCTGTTTTTTCAATTGATTCAATATATTCAGGGTAATCATTGCCGTACCTGTGTGCATGTCCAGCATGATCAACGTCATCAAAATGCAAAAACAAGACATCAACCTTTCCTTTCTTTACACTTTTTGCTCCCATTTCAGAAACATACTCATCACTTCCGTTTCCAAATTCATCAGCATCAGAAAGAATGTATGTGTGTATTGGTGTCCATTGGACAAAAGAAGATAAGAAAAAAGATGAATCATGTTCTTTGAGCCTTTTGAAAAAATGAGGGTACTCCTCATAGTTTCGATTTGAAAAACTGTTATCTGTCACCCCATGTTTGTTTGTCCAGACGCCCGTCAATATAGAAGACCATCCAGGTCCACTTGAAGTAGCCTGCTGTGTTTCTGTTCCAATGTTTCCACCGGCATATGAGTTGTATGTAACAGAGCCATTTTTTATTAGGGAGTCAAGGTTTGGGGTTTTTGCCTTTATTAAGGAGTCGGGTCTTACTCCGTCAATACCAACAACAAGAACTTTTTTTTCTTTTATAGGTTCTCTTGAGAAATGATCATCAAGGCTAGGGCCAAGCAAAAGGCTTGCAAGCAAGAGTATTCCAGTCATTTTCTTCTCCTCTTCTTTCTTTCTATGAAAGAAACATAATCATATATTGTTATGATTCCAACTTATGGAATATAGAAGATTGGGAAATTCAGGGCTTAAGGTTTCCTCCGTTTCATTGGGAGGCTGGTTAACGCAAGGCGGTTCGGTTCATGAGAAGATTGCGATCGAATGTGTTCATTTTGCGTATGAGAATGGGATAAACTTTTTTGATACTGCGGATGTTTATTCCCAAGGTCGTTCAGAGCTTGTTTTAGGAAAGGCGATTAAGGGCATGAAAAGAAGTGACCTTGTTATATCAAGCAAGGTTTTTGGAACAATGTCTGAAAATGTTAACGATAGAGGTTTGAACAGAAAGCACATTATGGAGTCTTGTGAAAAATCTTTAGAGAGGTTGGAGACAGATTATTTAGATATCTATTTTTGTCATCGGTACGATGAAGAAACCCCATTGGAAGAAACAGTGAGAGCTATGAGTGATCTTGTTAGTCGTGGCATGATTCATTATTGGGGAACAAGTGTTTGGAGTTCTGAACAGATAAATAAAGCAACATTGATAGCGAAGGAATTCAATGGCTACCCTCCACAAGTTGAACAACCTCAGTACAACATGCTTGAAAGGGAGATAGAGGAAGATCAGATGATTACTGCTTCAAAGCTTGGAATGGGCTTGACTGTATGGAGTCCATTGGCAGGAGGCATGCTTAGTGGAAAGTACAAAATGGATTCAATTCCAAAAGGTTCAAGAGCCGAGATCACAGAGTTTTTAGATCCTTATATGAACAAAGAAACTTTTGAAAAAATAAATAAACTTGAAGAAGTTGCGAAGGGTATTGGCTGTAGTTTACCGCAATTAGCTTTGGCTTGGGTTTTGAGGAAAAAAGAAGTGAGCAGTGCGATTGTGGGAGCTACAAGGTTAAGTCAACTCAAGGAAAACCTGTCTTTTCTAGATTCAAAATTATCTCAAGATTCAATTAGACTTATAGAGGATATCCTTTGAAAGACTGGAAAGAGACACTGATACTTCCGGAAACGGATTTCCCAATGCGCGCAGGGCTTGCACAAAAAGAGCCAGGATGGCTCGATTTCTGGAACGGCATAGACCTTTATTCAAGAAGAAACGAGCTCAGAAAGGATTCTCAGTCTTTTGTTTTGCATGATGGGCCACCATATGCAAATGGGGACATACATGTCGGAACGGCAATGAATAAAATCCTGAAGGACATAGTCATGAGGTACAAGTGGCTGGAAGGTTATTCGGTACCTTATATTCCTGGATGGGATTGTCATGGATTGCCGGTTGAGCACAGGGTCATAAAGAATTTGGGTGGAAAAATCCCTGAAGAGATGACTGTTGAAAAATTCAGAATGAAATGTTATTACCTTGCAATGAAGTATATGGAGAAGCAAAAAGGGCAATTCCAAAGACTGGGCGTTTTGGGTGAATGGGACAATCCTTACCTTACAACGGATCCAGAATATGAAGCCGGGGTTCTTGAGACTTTCAGGTTGATGCTGGAAAAAGGGCTTGTAGAAAGATCTTCAAAGCCAGTTCATTGGAGCTGGGCTGCTGAATCAGCATTAGCTGAAGCTGAACTTGAATATCAAGATGTTGAAGATCCGTCAATATCTGTGTTTTTCAAGGTAAAAAAATCAAGCATTCCAAAGAAAATAAAGGACAAAATTTCTGGAGACTTGGGTTTAGCCATTTGGACCACAACGCCTTGGACCTTGCCAAGCAATGTTGCGGTGGCTATAAATGAAAAAGAAGACTATGGAATTTATGCTTACGGAAAAAGATTCATTGTTTTGGGCTTAAAACTTGAAGAAAGCTGGAAGGAAAAAATTGAATTTGGAAAAAAGATTTTAAGCATTAAAGGAAAAGAATTATTGAAAATGAAGTACAAAGTGCCTTTTGCGAATGCTGAAGGAGTCGTTGTTGCCACTGATTACGTAAGCATGGAGGATGGCACTGGCCTTGTTCATACTGCTCCAGGCCATGGTCCTGATGATTTTTCAGCTGCACTCAAGCATGGGTTAAAGGTTATATGCCCTGTTGATTCAAAAGGTAACTACTATAAGGAAGAGGCTTTTTCAAAAGAGATTGGTGTAAAAAAACTGAATAAAGAAATTTTAGAAATCTGCGGAATGAATGTTTTCAAAGCGCAGGAAAAAATACTTGACTTTTTGAAAGGAAAGAAAACACTGTTATGGACTGGCATGATAACTCATAGTGTTGCTCATTGCTGGAGAACAAAAAAGCCAATCATCTACAGGGCAACGCCTCAATGGTTTGTCAAGATGGACAATTCTTTAGGCAAAAGCACATTGAGAGAAACTGTTTTGTCTTGTGTTTCTAAAGGCAAATGGGTTCCAGAATGGGGTGAAGTTCGAATGAACAACATGCTTGAAGGACGACCTGACTGGTGCATAAGTAGACAAAGATACTGGGGTATAGCTATACCCGCATTTGAGGATATTGAGACAGGGGAAGTTTTATGTAATTCGAAAACAGTTTCCCATGTAAGAGACTTGGTGAGAGAGAAAGGAAGTGGTATCTGGTTTGAAGATGATTATGGTGCTGAAGAGTTGGTTCCTGATTCGATAAGGCCAAAAGAGTTTAAAGGAAAAAAACTGAAAAAACTAAATGATATATTCGATGTATGGTTTGAATCTGGTTCAAGTCATAGGTCTGTTGTCATGGCTAGAAACCTTAGTTATCCAGCTGACTTGTACCTTGAAGGAGATGATCAGTACAGGGGTTGGTTTCAGCTTTCATGTATTCCTGCCGTTTCAGGAACAGATTCCCTCCCCTTCAAAAATTGTTTGACTCACGCTTTTGTTGTTGATGAAAAAGGTTTAAAGATGAGCAAGAGTGTTGGCAATGTTGTAGATCCCTTGGCTGTTTGTAATGACTTAGGAGCTGATATATTGAGGCTTTGGTCCGTTAGTGCTGATTTTTCTTCTCCTGTAAAAGCGGGAAAGGATGTTTTGGTAAAGGTAAGTGGTAGATACAGGAAGATAAGGAACACCATAAGGTTTTTGCTTGGAATATTAAATGATTTTGATCATCCTAAAGACATTGTTCTTAATAGTTATGACAAATGGGCTTTGGCAACTCTTTTTAAACGTGAAGAAAAATGGTCTAATTTTGTTGATATTTATGATTTGCATGGGTTGTCTGAAGACATAGGCTTGTTTGTAGGTGAACTTTCTTCGGGTTACCTAAATGCAATAAAAGACAGAGTTTATGCTGAAAAGAAAAATAGCAATTCAAGGAGTGCTGCTCTCAAGGTAAGTTCAATTATCCTTGAAAGAATGCTGTTGTGGGTTTCTCCAATTCTTCCTTTTACAACTGAGGAAGCTTGGCATTCCTGGAAGAGTAAAACTTCATCTTCATCATCTCTTCATTTACTTGATCTCAATCCTGCTCACAAGAACCTAGTAAGTTCAGATCCTGAAGACTATATATCTAATATTGTTTTTGATATCAATAAAGAGGTCCAGAAGTCCTTAGAGAGTGCAAAAGACCAAGAAGTAATTGGACAGCCTTTAGAGTCTTGGATCAGTTGTTATGTTGGAGAGGATGAAAAAGAGCTTCTTGACAAAAGCAAAGACCATCTTGCTGCAATATTTAATGTGAGTGGAGTTGATGTTGGCTTGCTAGAGGAATACAGAGATGAGATTCATCCTTTTTCAAACAAGCAGGAGAAAATTGTTATCTCTGTAGCAAAGTCAAGTTTCAACAAATGTCCCAGATGTTGGCTGTTTGTTAAAGAAAATGATGATGAAAAAATCTGCAAACGCTGTATTAACGCTATTTAATATATAAAAATCCATTTTCATACTTGCTTCCTGAAAACCTGTAATATAATGAGGGATTGTGTACACATTTTTTTTGGAGGTTAGCAGATGCCAACTATAAGTCAATTAGTTAGGAAAGACAGGAAAAGACTAAAGAGACGTTCAGGAGCTCCTTTGCTAGGGGGAAACCCTTTCAAAAGAGGCGTTGTTTTGCGTGTCATGACAGTTACTCCAAAAAAACCAAACTCTGCTTTGAGGAAAGTTTGCAGAGTTAGGCTCTCAAACGGAGCCGAATTAACAGCTTATATCCCTGGAGAAGGACATAACCTGCAGGAACATCACATTGTTTTGATAAGGGGTGGAAGACCTAAGGATTTACCAGGTGTCAGATACAAAGTCGTTAGAGGTACAAGGGACACTGAAGGTGTTGCAAAAAGAAAAAGCAGTAGAAGCTTGTATGGAGCCAAGAAAGACTAATGAGAAAAAATAAAGCTGTTCCAAGAGTTGTTCCTTTAGACACTGTTTACCAAAGCAGAGATGTTTCAAGAATCATAAGAAAAGTGATGAAGGGTGGAAAGATGTCTGTTGCCGAAACGCTTGTTTACACAGCGATTGATAAGGTAAAAAAAACAACTGAACAAGATCCTATGAGCGTCTTGGACAAGGCTATAAAAAACATAACTCCTGAAGTTGAAGTTAAGAGCAAAAGGATAGGGGGAGCAAACCTCCAGGTTCCTGTGGAAGTTAGACCAAGAAGGCAAAAGTCACTGGCTATCAGATGGTTGGTGACTTATGCAAGGTCAAGAAGAGAAAGGGGTTTTGCTGAAAGGTTGGCTCAAGAAATTATTGACGCATATCATGAAAGGGGAGGAGCATACAAGAAAAAGACTGACGTTTTGAGAATGGCTGAAGCGAATAGAACATTTGCTAATTTTGCTTAATTGTTATGGTTGTTAAAGGAGAAAATTCATTGAAATTGGTTTTAAGGTCTTATGACTATAGGCTTTTAGATCATTGGGCTGGAGAACTAACAAGAATGGCTAAGACGAAAAACATAACAGTTAGTGGCCCCGTGCCGTTCCCAACAAGAAAAAAGATATTTACTATTTGTAGGAGCGTCCATGTTGACAAGGATTCAAGAGAACAGTTTGAGTTAAGAGTACACAAGAGGCTTGTTATATTCAGTGACTATGTTCAAGATGATTTATCAGAGATAGTAAATATGCGCTTTCCTGAAGGAATACATGTGAGTGTAAAAAGATGAAAACTTCAAGGTTGTTTGTTGCTGCAAAAAAAATGGGAATGACAACCATCAATGGAGATTCTGGATCTCGCCATGGCGTAACTCTGTTAGAAATGATTCCTTCAAAAGTCATTTGCAAAAAGACAATTGACAATGATGGTTATGAAGCTGTTCAGGTTGGTTATGAATCTTCATCAGTTGAGGCAATGAATAAGCCTGACTTGGGACACCAGAAAGAAGCTATAAAGAATTCAAAAGAAGGCTATAAAAACTTAACCGAGGTTAGGGTTGATGATTCTTCAGGGTTCAACTTAGGCCAAGATGTTTCAAATTATCTCCATGTGGGAGAGATGGTAACAGTGATTGGAAGGTCAAAGGGAAAAGGTTTTACGGGTGTTATGAAAAGGCATAATTTCAAAGGTGGGGCAAGTTCTCATGGTGCTAGAGGTGTTTCAAGAAGACCTCTATCAGCAGGAGCAATGGGTCCTGCAAGAATTTTCCCAGGTCAAAAAATGCCTGGAAGGTATGGAAATTTTATTAATGTCCAAAGAAATTCTCAAATCATTGATTGGGATATGGAAAATGGAATAGTTGCTGTAGAAGGATCTGTTCCTGGAGGAAGAGG
>CAZFBE010000023.1:0-6627 GCA_964517115.1 uncultured bacterium | reverse complement strand
CCAAGGAAGAGGATGGAGGAGAAAACAAAGATGGCAATTAAGTCTGCACTTTATGACAAGGCTGGAAAAGAGTTGAAAAAACTCACTCTTGCCAAGAGCATTTTTGGAAATGATTGGAATCCTTCTCTCGTAAGCCTGGCTTACCGTGTTCAGGTTAATAACGGCAAAGATTTAGCTGGTTCTTCAAAAAATAGATCTGCTGTAAGAGCTTCTACAAAAAAAATCTATAGACAAAAAGGAACTGGTAATGCAAGGGCTGGTGCAATAACTGCAGGACAGAGAGTTGGTGGAGGAACGATACATGGACCTCATCCAAGAAACCCTTCTCTAAAGATGAATAAAAAAGCTGGAAAGAAAGCTTTGATGTCTGCCTTAAGCAAGAAGTTTTCTGATGGAGAGGTTAAGTTTGTTGAGATTCCAAAATGGAAAAGTATTTCAATAAAAAATGCTGTTTCTCTTTTGGAAAAAAATGGAATTGAAGGAAAAACTCTTATTTTGCATAATGAGAATCAAAGCATTGCGAATCATTCTTTTAAGAACATAAAAAATGTTAGGTTCTATGGTGGAGAAAGGGTGAATATTGGAGATTTGCTAAGGTACAGGAATTTGATTATTTCATCCGAAGCATTAAAAACTATTGAGGAGATTTGGAAATGATTGCTTCATCTGATGTTCTTGTAAAGCCAATAATTTCTGAGAAGACAATGGATTTGGCTATGAATGAAAATTCTTACACTTTTGAGGTTTCTTCAAGAGCAACAAAAACAGACATAAAAAATGCAGTTAAAAAAGAATTAAAAATAAAGAAAATTCTTTCTGTGAGAATTGTTAAAAACCCTGGAAAAAAGAGATCCAGGAGAACACCTAAAGGAGGGGTGGCATTTGGAAAAACATCTAGAAGAATTAAAGCTATTGTTAGAGTTGCTTCAGATGAAGATTTAATGAGCCACTTTCAGCCCGGATAAACCATGCCGATAAAAAGATATAAACCGAAAACACCTTCCTTAAGGTCGATTGTCCGAATAGACAAAAGCCATCTTGCTGATAAGCCTGGTGGGGGATCTTTGGTAAAGGGTAAGAAGAAAAATAGTGGTAGGAATAACCTTGGAAGGATAACTACTAGACATAGAGGTGGGGGAAACAAAAACAAATACAGAATGATAGATTTCAGAAGGAAAAAAAGAGATGTTCCAGCAAAGGTTGTTCAAATTGAATATGACCCAAACAGAACTGCGTTTATTGCTCTTATATGTTATTTAGATGGTGAGAAGAGTTACATTCTCGCTCCAACAGGTCTTGAACCAGGAGCAACGGTTGTTTCTGCAGAAAAAGCTCCAAATAGACCAGGAAATGCAATGCCTTTAGCTTCTATAAGAACGGGTTCTTTTATACATTCTGTTGAATTAAGGCCAGGACAGGGAGGACTTCTTGCAAGAAGTGCTGGAAGTTTTGCTATTCTGAAAAATAAAGAAGGTGGATGGGGCTTTATCGAACTCCCAAGTGGAGAATTGAGAAAAATCCCTCTTTCATGTTATGCAACAATTGGAAGGCTTTCCAATGTTGAGCACAATTTGGAAAAGTGGGGTAATGCAGGAAGGAAAAGGCATAAAGGCTGGAGACCAACTGTAAGAGGAATGATCATGAACCCTTGCGATCACCCTAATGGTGGTGGTGAAGGTAGGCAAAAAGGAAAAATACTAAGAACTCCTTGGGGTAAGGTTGCTAGAGGACCTAAAACAAGAACAAGTCGACCTAGTGACAAGCATATCTTGAGGTCTAGAAGGAAGAAATAATGGCTAAAAAATCACCTTATATTGAACCAAGTTTAGTTAAAAAGATTGTCAAAGCTAAAGCAAGTGGGTCAAGAGACCCAATTAGAACCTGGTCTAGGAGGTCAACAATTCATCCAGAAATGGTTGGCTTGACTTTCGAGGTTCATAATGGAAGAAGGTTTGACAAGGTTTACGTAAATGAATCGATGGTTGGACATAAGTTAGGTGAATTTGCTCTGACTAGAAGATTTGGTGGCCATAAGAAGGGCGGCAAGAAAGATGATGAGTAATACTATGCCGAGATCAAAAGGCGTAAATCTACGCTGTAAACCAGAAATGATTAATCGTGCTGCTAAAAGAATCAGAGGAAACCTCGTTTCAGATGCTATTGTCAGACTTACAAGCCAGCAAGATAAAGCAAGCAGGCTTTTGCTCAGGTTGTTAAATGAGGCAATTGCAAATGCTGAACATAACTTAGAGATGCCAAGTGCAAATCTTGTTGTTTCTTATGTAAATGTTGGAAGAGGCGTTGCAATGAAGAGGTTTAGACCTGTAATGAGAGGAATGGCTCACAAATACAAAAAAAGAACTACAAACGTAGAGATTATTTTAGGCAGGGGTGAAAACAATGGGTAATAAGATAAATGCTAACGGTTTTAGAGTAGGGGTTTATCACAAGGCCACAAGGACTGGAAGAGGGTGGAATGCAACATGGTTCCCAGCGAAAAATAAAGATTATGCAAAATTGATTGAAGCTGATCACATTATAAGAAAAGTAATAAAGGAAAGACATCAGGACTCAGCGGTTCAAAAAGTTGAGATTATTCGAACAGTCGCCCCTAGAGGCGCAGATGTTGTTGAAATAGCTGTTCATACAGCAAGACCTGGTGCTCTTATCGGAAAGAAAGGTGCTTCAATTGATGCAACAGTAACTCACCTGAAAGGCCTTTTACCAAATCAGAGAATAACAATCAAAGCTGTTGAAATTAGGGATCCTGATATATATGCAAATGTTGTTGCTGACTCTGTTAGAAGGCAACTTGAAGCAAGGAAAGCTACAAGAAGAATCATGAAGCAAGTTGTCGATGCAGCTATCGCTGGTGGGGCAAAAGGATGCAAATTGGAAATTGCTGGAAGGGTTGATGGTGCTGAGATAGCTAGGACGATGAAGTATTCTGAAGGTTCTGTACCTCGTCATACATTAAGAGCAAATGTTGATTTTGGTTTTGCTGAAGCATGGACGAAGTATGGAATATTGGGTGTCAAAGTTTGGATATATAGAGGAGATGAAGACTAATGCCTTTATTGCAACCGAAGAGATGGAAATACCTAAAGGCCTTTAGGGGTAGAAATAGAGGAAAATCTATAAAAGGCAATAAGTTGGCTTTTGGAGAGTTTGGAGTGAGGTCTAATGGAAATGGAAGAATGACTTCTAGACAAATTGAAGCTATTCGTGTTTTGATAAGAAGAAAAATTGGAGATAAGGCAAAAATGTGGACTAGGGTTTTTCCAGACCTGCCAATAACAAAGCATCCTCTAGAAGCAAGAATGGGTAAAGGAAAAGGGGCTGTTGAAAGATATGAAGCAAGAATAAAAAGAGGACAGATTCTTTTTGAGGTTGCCGGTGTTCCTAGCCAGCAAGCGAAAGAGGCTTTGTCAAAGGTTAGACACAAAACCAGTTTGCCTGTAAGCGTTATTACTTTAAAAAGTGGAGAGGGGAAACCATGGCAATAAAGAAAAAAGAATTTGACCAACTTTCCTCAATGAAGGATTCAAAATTAGTGAAAGAGATAAGAAAGGCAAAAAAAGATTTAATGGAGATTAGATTCGATTCTGCCAGATCAGGCACGGCTCCTGCAGGGAAAATAAGATCTTTGAAGAAGAGAATTGCAAGAGCAAAGACTTTACTTGGGAGAAATTCAAAATGACACAACAAAAATTACAAGGAAAGGTTATAAAGATAAGTGGAGAAAAAAGCGTTAAGGTTTTGGTTACAAGACAAACTGTACACCCTAAGTTTAAAAAGAGATTACTCAGATCTAAAAAATATTTAGTTCATGATGAATCATCTTCTTCAAAGGTTGGGGATTTTGTTGAAATCATTTCCTGCCTTCCTGTTTCAAAAAGAAAAAATTTCAAAATAAATAAAATTTTAGAGGGCAAGAAATGATTCAGCAAGAAAGCATTTTGAACTGTGCTGACAATTCAGGCGCTAGGAGGCTTCAGTGTATCCGTGTTCTTGGAGGAACGAGAAAGAGGTATGCAAGGATTGGAGACATGATTGTTTGTTCGATTAAGTCAGCTCTACCTGAAGGAATGGTACAAAAGAAGCAGATAGTAAGAGCTGTTGTTGTCAGGACTGTTGCAAAGTCAAGAAGGGATGATGGCAGCAATATTAGATTTGATGATAATGCATGTGTTATTTTGAATGAAGATGGAACTCCAAAAGGAACAAGGATATTTGGTCCAGTTGGAAGAGAGTTAAGGCATAAACTTTTTGCAAAAATCATTTCCTTAGCGCCGGAGGTTCTTTAATGGTTGAGAGAATAAAAGTTGGAGACAAAGTTAAGGTTATTGCAGGAAATGATTCTGGAAAAGAGGGAGAAATTTCTTTGATAAAGGAAGGAAGAGCAATCGTTAAAGGTCTTGGCCTCTTGGTAAGGCATAGAAAAAAGAATGGAGAAGATGGAGAGGGTTCGAAAGATGAAATTTCAAGACCAATACATCTTTCAAATTTAATGCCGATTGACTCAAAGGGAAAAGCAACAAGAACAGCAGTGAAAATTGGAAAAGATGGAACAAAAAACAGACTTTCTAAAAAATCAGGAGTAACTTTTTAATGAGATTAACAGCAGATTTAATAGAAGAATTGAAATCTAAACTTGGTAGAGAGAATGTTATGTCTCTACCTTCTTTAGAAAAAGTTGTTGTTAATGTCGGTGTAGGAGAAGCATCTGATG
Organism: uncultured bacterium; assembly: GCA_964517115.1. GTDB lineage: Bacteria > UBP7 > UBA6624 > UBA6624 > UBA6624 > UBA6624. The sequence goes on along the minus strand of CAZFBE010000023.1, from coordinate 1,895 downwards.
ATAAAAAACTTTTAAATCCAGTTCTGGATCATTTGGAAATAGTAACTGGCCAAAAGCCAGTCATTACTAAAGCCAGAAATTCTGTTGCTGGCTTTAAATTGAGAGAGGGACAGCCAATAGGTGCAAAAGTCACTCTACGTGGGAGAATGATGAATGATTTTGTAACAAGGTTGATATCTGTCGTCATTCCTAGGATTAGGGATTTCCGAGGTTTGGAAAGAAATATGGACGGACATGGCAATCTCACTATTGCTTTAAAAGAGCAATCAGCTTTTCCAGAGATTCCTTTTGACAAGATTGGGAACAGGATAAGAGGTTTTTCTATAACTTTTGTAACTAGCTCCAACAATGACGAAGATGGTGAAGCGCTTCTCGAATCAATTGGCGTTCCGTTCAAGGAGAAAGAAGAATAATGGCAAAAAAATCAATGATTGCTAAGCAGAAAAGAAAAAATAAATACTCTGTTAGAGCATACAACAGATGCAGCAAATGTGGCAGGCCTAGAGGTTTTATGAGGATGTTTGGAATTTGCAGAATTTGTTTTAGAGAGATGGCTCATAATGGTGAAATTCCAGGAGTAAGGAAGGCAAGCTGGTGACACATTCAGATCCAATATCAGATTTGTTAATAAGAATAAAGAACGCTGGAAACAGAAGTCATATTTCAACAAAGATCCCACATTTTAATTTTGGGGAGAGCATTTTGTCCGTTCTGAAATCAGAAGGTTGGATTGTTGGTTATAAAGTCATAGGCGAAAAGCAACCAGGAAAGTTCTTAATTGTTAATTTGAAATACACAATTTCTGATTCTGGAGACAGGATTCCTCTTATCCAGAATTTGAAAAGAATAAGCAAACCAAGCAGAAGGGTTTATTTGAAGAAGGACGAGGTCAAAAAGGTTCTAAATGGTTTGGGTACAGGTTTGATTTCAACACCCCAAGGCCTTCTTCCCGACAGAGAAGCTCAGAAGAAAGGCTTAGGTGGCGAGTATGTGGCGGTTATAACATGAGCAGAATAGGAAGAAAGGCTATAGATATTCCAATGGGTGTCGAAATCACGGAATCTTCAGGACTTGTAGAGGTTAAGGGGCCAAAGGGCGTTTTAAAAGTTAAAACCTTTAAAGGAATCACTTTTAAACAAGAAGAGAAGAAGATCATTGTCGAAAGCAAGAATAAAAATTCTAGAAATTTTTATGGAACTTTTAGATCTTTGTTGAACAGCGCTGTCGTAGGTGTTTCGAAAGGATTTTCTTACATTCTTGAAGCGGATGGTCCTGGTTATAGAGTTTCCACATCAGGAAAGAAGTTAGTTATAAAAGCTGGATTTTCACACGATGTAAATTTAGAGATACCAGAATTTGTTGAGGTGGAGGTGACCAAGGGAGAAATAAAGGTTTCTGGGATAAACAAGCAAGATGTTGGTGGTTTTTGTGATCAAATTATGAAAGTAAGACCTGTGGAGCCTTATAAACTTCAGGGTATAAAAAGAAAAGACGTAATTTATATAAAGAAGAAAAGAAGAGTTGTTGAGGCTGCTTAAAAATCATGAAAGATATAAGAAGAATAAAAAGAATTGCAAGGCATAAGAGAATCAGAAGAACTTTAAATGGTACTTCATCTCATCCAAGGCTGACTGTTTTTAGGAGCCATAAGGAAATTTATGCTCAGATAATTGATGATGTTTCCAGAACTACATTGTGTTCTGCCTCAAGTATAGACAAAGATTTAAGAAAAAAATGCAAAGATTCAAAACCTCTGGATGTTGCCAAGTTGGTTGGAGAGACTATTGCGAAAAGAGCTCTAAAGAAAGGAGTTAAAGGAATCGTCTTTGACAGAGGTGGTTATAAATATCATGGGAGGGTTGCTTCTTTAGCAAATGCAGTTAGAGAAGTTATTA
>CAZFBE010000022.1:0-15344 GCA_964517115.1 uncultured bacterium | reverse complement strand
GCTCCATTTTGGCCACGATGCTGTAGGGAAAATAGACTAGTGACAACTTTAGAAGAAGCACTATTGAGATTGCTAATTGCAACAACTCCGCACATAGAACTTACAATTCTAGGACTTAAATTATTCAATCTACGATTGAATTGGAGGTTTGTTATGAATTTTTCTAGAAGATCTTTAATCAAGCTTCTCGGCTCTCTGGGTTTTATTGGTATACCGCAGATGAAAAAGAGATATTCTTTGGATTCAAAAAATAAAAATCCTTTGAGGGTTGGCAAGTCCATGATAAATAAAAAATTTGCTCCACTAGATGAGGTCAGAGTTGGAGTTATTGGTTTGGGGAACAGAGGTTCTGGCCATGTTGGAAATCTTTTAGATATAAATAAAGTAAAAATTGTTGCACTTTGCGACAAGGTCAAAGGAAAAGCAGACAGGGCTGCAAAAAGAGTAACTGATAAAGGGCATAAAAAACCGAGGATATATTCAAATGGTGAATCTGATTTTGAAAATCTTTGTAGGCAAGATGATATTGACATTGTTTATATAGCAACCAATTGGATATGGCATGCGCCAATGGCAATTTGCGCAATGGAAAATGGAAAACATACAGCCCTTGAAGTTCCCATGGGGACATCAATAAAAGAATGCTGGGACATGGTGAACATTTCAGAAAAAACACAGCGTTTCTGCGTCATGCTCGAAAACTGCTGCTACAACTACTGGGAAATGATGATTCTAAACATGGTTAGAAAAGGTGAATTTGGAGATTTAACACATGCTGAATGCGCTTACATCCATGACTTGAGAGAGCTTCTTTTTCATGATACATATTATGAAGACCATTGGAGAAGAAAATGGTACACACAAGCAGATGGGAACTTTTACCCAACACACGGATTAGGGCCTGTCGCACAATACATGAATATCAATTATGGAGATAAATTTGAATACATGGTCTCAATGAGTTCTCCAGAATTTGGAATGTCAAAATGGGCAAAGGAAAAACTCCCAGCAGGACATCCCGCAAAAAATGAAAAATATGTTCGTGGAGACATGAATACAAGCATTATCAAAACAAACAAAGGGAAAACAATCATGTTGCAACATGATACCGTTAGTCCAAGACCTTACTCAAGGATCAATATGGTTTCTGGAACAAAGGGAACATTTTGCGACTACCCTGCACGACTTTATCTTGATGGACAGGAAGGAGGTCACTCCTGGAAAAAGGGCTCTGATCTTGATCCAGTAAAAAAACAATTTGAACATCCGTTGTGGAAGAAGATTGGCGAAATCGCACGAAAATCTGGTGGACACGGGGGAATGGATTTTGTAATGAACTACAGAATGATGACATCATTGCTTGAAGGAAGAAAGGTGGATATGGATGTCTATGATGGCGCAGCCTGGAGTGCACCATTTCCACTAAGTGTCCTTTCAGTTGAAAATGGTTCTGAGCCTGCAGAATTCCCTGACTTTACTAGAGGGGAATGGAAAACAAGGGGTGAGTTCATAATATGATTAAACTAATACTTGCGCTAATACCCTTATGGCATACATTGGATATGTCAAATCCTGCAGATTCTCTATTGGATGTAACTATTGTTGCTGAAAACGCTGGAGAAAACCCAACATTTTCAATTCCCATATGGACTACGGGACATTATGAAGCAGATATGCCCGCCCAATTCATACAAAATGTCACAGCAGAAGATGTAAATGGGAAAAAACTGAAAATAAGAAAAACGAAATCATCAGATTGGACGGTGGAAAGCCCAGACGGAACCATTGTTATTAAATACAAAGCTCATCTGGCAAGTCCAGGAGCAACAGGGTCTGAATTTAATCCTGAACATCTCTACTTCCACCCTTCTGACTTCATGATGATCCATAATGACAACCTTGATTCTCCACACAAAATAACACTTAAAGGCATGCCTTCCAATTGGAAAGTTGCAGTCAGTTTGGAAAAGTGTGAAAAGACAAAAAGCATAAAAAATAAAATAGACGATGAAGAAAATTATTGTGCAAAAAATGCACACAGGCTTTATGACAGTCCATTTGAAATATCCGACTACCAAGAGCTTACCTATGAAAGCCATGGTGCAACCTTTCATATCATTTTTTCAGGAGAAGGGGGACCTTATGACTTAAGTGTTTTTGATTTTGCAAAAGATTTCAAAAAATTCACCGATGCCCAATGTGAAATATTTGGCGGCACTCCCGGGGACCTCAAAGACTACTGGTTCCTTCTTTTTCCCGGTGGTGGCGGAGGGCTTGAACACAGATACTCAACAACAACTTATTTCAGCACAAGCATTTTTGATCGTGATATTTCAAGCTACTGGTGGCTAATCAGTGTTTCAAGCCATGAACTTTTTCATGCATGGAATGTAAAAAGAATAAGACCTTCAGAAATGGTTCCTTACAGTTATTCGGAAGCAAAACCAACAACACTGCTTTGGGTGAGTGAAGGCTTTACCAGTTATTTTGGAACCTTGACAATGGCAAGAGGTGGAAATATTTCAATTGAAGATTATTTGAGTCACATGGAAGGAAAAGTAAAATCCATTGCAAATAGTCGCGGATACCCAAACACAAGCGCAGCACTTTCATCATATGACTCGTGGATTGGAAGCGGTACCGCTAGAGAACAAAGAAATGTCTCTTATTACACAAGTGGGGAAATGCTTGGTTTTTTTATGGATTCAAAATTAAGACATGATAGCAAAAATAAAGTTTCAGTAGACCAAATGATGAAATGGCTTTATAAAGAGAAGTGGGATGATGACAAGGGTCCAGGATTCACTGAAGAGGATTTAGTGCAATGGCTTGAAAACAGCACTGAAGGAGATGATGGCTGGGAAGAATTTTTCGACAAATGGATAAGAGGTTCCGATCCATTGCCATTAGAAAATTGGGATTGGAGCTTAGTTGATCTTGAAGCAAATTCAAATGAAAATGCTGAATTGGGCATGGAAACATCAGGCTCATGGCCTTTGAAGGTGACTCATGTTTATCCTGATGGTCCAGCAGCAAAATCTGGACTCGCAATAAATGATGAAATCATTTATCTGAACATAGGAAAAATCACAAAAAAAGACTTGAAAGACCTTGAGCTAAAAACACCCATAACATATATCAGGAACGACAATATTTTCAAAACAAGCTTTCTTCCAACAACAAGGAAAACATGGGACATATCAATAAAACTCCCTGAAGAAAACACAGAAGAAAGAGAATGGGCAAATGATTGGTTAAGAATCGACGGAGAAAAAGAAATCAGCTTAAATGAAGACGATTATGAAGAGCTTGTACATTCCGACATCGGCATAGAGTTCACCAAGAATGGTAATTGGGATTGGCCCCTTCGGATCAAGGCCTTATCTGGAGAAGCAAAAAATTGGGACTTGAAACAAAATGATGAAATCATCACAATAAACGGCAGAAAAGCGATTAGAAAAGAATTTGAAAAAATTATCAAAAAAACTAATCAAATCACAATAACGATAATTAGAGACAAGAAGGTCCTGGAGAAAACCATTAACTTAACAAAGGTCAAAACCGATTCTGAACAATTGAAAAATCCCGACTAAAGAAGGAATATCAAAGAAACTCCTACTATCGCTATCAAGGCACCTACGATAACACGCTTTTCAGGGACTTCTTTTGCAATCAGCCACGCAATGGGGATTGCAAATATTGGGGTTGTAGTTCCAAGAAAGCTCAATTGTGTTGCTGTTGTTAGCTTAGAAGCTGTTTGATAAATACACATGCCTATACCAGTACCTAAAAATGAACCCAGCATAAGCGGTTTTAAGTGAGGTCCTTTAGAAATAGCTGAAAGATACTTTCTCTTTAAACCTTTACCCATAATGACAACCATCCCCAAAACCCCTCCAAGAACCCTGAAAAAAGCTGATGTCCCTAAGCTTAAATCTGGATTTAAATCAAAAGACCATCTTGCCAAAACTTGAGCAATTGCGACAAAAAGACATGCAAAGAAAACAAGCCTAAAACCTTCTTTGGAAACATTCTTTACAGGGCCATTGAGATAAAAAACACCCACTAAAACCAAAAACATCCCTGAAAAAGACCCGGGGCTTGGGATTCTGGATAATAGAAAAAATTCCAAAATCAGTGTCAAAACAGGAGTCAAAAGCGCCATTGATGTAGCTTTCCCAACTCCTAATTTTCCTATTGCCGATAAAAAAAATACATCCCCAACAGCCATTCCAACCACACCTGAAACAAACATAAGCTGCCATGCTAAGTTCACATCTCCAGGATTCCATCCTCCAGTTGAAAACATCCAAATAGATACAATAATCAAACCAACAGAATTTTTAATTAAATTAATTTGAGATGAATCAATGTGCTTTTCAGCAATTTTAAAAAAAGAAAGTGCAACAGCCCATATTGCACAACCAACCAATATAAGGGAATTTCCTAAAGATTCATTCAAAAGTTTTTAAGCTTTATCCCAGTGAACTTCGTTCCATATTTTTGTTGTTTCTGGGAAAATCTCAAACATAACCTCTTTTATTGCTCTAGCATACTCTTGAATTTCCCATTGAGCTGTTTTCTCGTCCCTTAAATCCAAAAAATTCATTATCGCTTGAAAAGATGCGGTCCAATAAATTTCTGTATACTGATTTAAAGGCAAGATCATTCTTGCTTGCTCTTTTCCAACCCCTAAGCTCAAAAGTTTTTCATAATAATCTTGTGATGAATTCATAAACTCATCAAACACCTCTTTGGCTTTTTGAGGGTCATCTACAGAACCTTCACTTCCTTGCTTGTTGTCTTCTGATTGCTTTCTCCACACTTCAGGCTGATAAAAATCCTCAACAGGAACATATCTTCCACTTATCTCATTCCAAGCATGATCTTTTGTTGGGTAGGAGGAAGATGTCTCTATACCTACAACATGCTTGTACCATTGACGCATGACAAACTCTGGTGCTTTGATATGGAACTGAACAAACATGTGGCGAAAAGGAGAGTAATGCTTGTGAGCAGCGAGGTATTTAACCAAACCTCTATCTGCAGCATCGAAAGTGGTTTTTCTTTTTCCAAAAGAGACTCTTGCTGAATTGACGACCGTAAGATCTGAACCTAAATGGTCAACAACCTCAATAAAACCTTTATCCAAAACCTCTTTTCTTATCGTGCTCATGCCTTACCCAAACCCGTCTAGATCGGTTATCTCTCTTCCAAGAATCAATGTATGAACTTCATGTGTACCTTCATAAGTGAATACACTTTCCATGTTTTGAGAATGCCTCATACAGTGAAAGTCAGCCAAGATACCAGAACCACCAAGGATTGAACGAGCTATTCTTGCAGCTCTTAAACCAAGTTCGCAACAGAACATTTTTGCCATTGAGACATGAGGATGTTTGAGAACTCCCTCCTCTTTCATCCTGCCAAATCTCAACATCATTATTTGAGCTAAAGATATATCGCTATGTAGTTCTACTAATTTTTTCTGAGTCAACTGAAATTGAGCAATTGGTTTGTCAAATTGAACTCTTTCTTTTGAATACTTTAATGCTTCAAGATAACAATCAGTTGCTAGTCCCAAAGTACCCCAAGCTATCCCGAATCGAGCTTGATTCAGGCATGAAAGAGGGCCACTTAAACCCTTAGCTTCGGGTAAACGGTTTGAATCCGGAACCTGAACCTTGTCTAAAATCAACTCACTAGTGCGACTTGCTCTCAAGGAGAGTTTCCCTTCTATTTCCGGAGCACTGAAACCCTTCATCCCTTTTTCGACAACAAAGCCTAAAACTTCACCTGAAGAAGAATCTTTGGCCCAAACAACTGCCAAATCAGCTATAGACCCATTTGTAATCCACATTTTTCTTCCGGTTAATTCCCAAGAATCCCCTTTTCTTGTTGCCGTTGTCGACATTCTTCCGGGATCACTCCCAGCATTTGGTTCAGTCAGGCCAAAACACCCAACAAGCTCCCCTTTTGCCATTTTTGGTAACCATCTTAATTTTTGATCCTCTGTCCCATAACGATAAATCGGGTACATGCATAATGCTCCTTGAACAGAAACGAAAGACCTAATTCCAGAATCTCCTGCCTCAAGCTCATGAAGCATTAAACCATAAGCAACATGGTTTAATTCCATGCCTCCGTATTTCTTTGGTAAAGTTGGACCCAAAAAACCCTTAGCAGCAATTTTGGGAATCAAATCTAATGGAAACTCTCCTTTGATGTAGCAATCTGAAATTATGGGGTTTACTTCTTTCTCAACGAAGGCCCTCGCAGCACTTCTGACCCCTTTCTCTATTGAAGATAACTGGCTGTCTAATTGAAAAAAATCTGGTGCTCCTAAAGGCATAGAGAAATTCTATCCAATAAGATTTAAAAATTCATCTTATATTAGATATACCTTCAATCAAATCTTGACCGAGTATTTCAATTTGCCACTTTCTCATACCCTCAATTCTGTATAGATCATTTAGGGTTTTTGGTCTCTCTATAGCTACTGCATTTAAAACCCTTGCCGGCAAAAGTATCCCTGGAAGAATTTTTATCTTTTCACTTTTTTTCAACCTCAAATCCCTTAAAATTTTTGTTAAATTCTCAGGTCCTTTTTTGTATTTTTTCTTTTTAGGGGGAGAAAAAACCGGCAGAGATTCTTTTTTCTTTTCTAAAGATTTTATTGATCTAATAAATTTTGACTTTACCCTGCGGTCCATCCTTCTTGGAAAAACATCCTTGTAAACATTGTAATTTTTTGATATCTCTATAAGTTCCTGGTTGCCAATAAGCCTAAAAGAGGCAAGATTTCTCTTTTTGCATATCGCTTCCCTGGTTTCAAAAAGAGCTTCCAAAATAGCCAACTGAGAGCGATTCAGTTTTTTTGCGCCTTTGATTTTATGGGCATTTTTCTTTGTTATTTCTTCTGGAATTGGAGGTATCGAATTCTGGTAAATAAGACATTCTTCGAAATACCATTCTGATCTTTTTTTCTCTTCAAGGTTTTTTAAAAGTTCGTTTCTCAAATCTGCCAAATGAAGCACGTCAAGTGCAGCATAATTGATTAACTTTTCACTTAAAGGTCTTTTTGCCCAATTGGCTCTCTGTAGTTTTTTAGTTTTTTTAATATCTATACCTAGATAATCTCGTAACAAATTATCAAGACCCGGTGATTCGCAGCCAAGCAAATCCGCCGCTATCTTTGTGTCTTCAACATTTTTTGGAATGATGTTATAGGTTTCGTAAATCATTTGGAAGTCATATTCTGAACCATGAAATAATTTTGAGATATTCTGATTTCCAAAAAGCTGATCCATGGGCAATAAGCCATTTCCATTCCAGGAAATTGGATCAACTAAAAAAACATATTTCTTAACATCATCCTCGACACACAACTGCCATAGGCATGGTATTGCTTTATATGCATAAAATCCATCAGCCTCCATGTCTATGGATATTTCTTCAAACATTTCTATAAATTCCATCATTTCTAGAAATTTTTTGACGTCATTGATAAAAACAATTGAAGAATCCTTCACTTTGTTCATTATAATTTTCCGGTTTTTTTTAGAATAAATGTTTATAGCAGATTAAGGAGCTTTATATGAAAAAATATTTTATTTTGTTGGTTATTCCTATATTTTTTGGATGTTCAAACACAACATCTGATGCCGAAGGAGGGATTCAGGAAGATTTGCCTTTGGTCACATGGGTATATCCAGAAAAAACAATTCAAAAAAAACATTACCCAGCTCTTGGCCTGATAAACACTATTGGGTCTGGGAATCTGAATTGGAAAAGCTCTGGCAAAATTGAAAATATTTTTTCTCAAGAAGGTGAGCAAATAGAAGAAGGATCAACAATAGCTTCTCTTGAATGCAGAATGCAACTTTTAGATATGTCTAATTCAGAAACAGCCTTTAAGCAGGCGGAACTGATCTTCATTGATGCCAAAAAAGATCTCGAAAGAGTTGAAAAAATATTCCATACCGGAAGTATCACGCAAGAACAATTAGAAAAACTTCAAAATGCAGTGGATCAAGCAGGACTAAACCTTGAAAGTGCTGAAATAATTCTGTCGTTAAAAAAGATACAGGTGGAAGACTGTAGTGTAATTGCCCCTTTTGATTTACAAATTGAATTCATGTTTTCAAGAATTGGCAATGATGTAATGATGGGGACACCAGCAGTAAAAATACTGCCGTTAGAAGGCATGCGTATGGAAATCTTGCTTGCTCCACATGTTGCAAAGAAAATAAACCTAGGTAACACGCTAATTGATGAAAATGAAAACCAATGGAATATGGTTCACAAATCAAGATCCTCTGAATTAGGAACAGGAGCGATCAACACAATCTGGGAAACAGAAAAAGATATGGAATCTGAAAATGGGATATGGGTTACAACCATAATAGATATGGGAGAAATTCAGGGTTACATTGTCCCCCTTTCAAGCATAATTCAACTCAAAGGCCCTGGCGTTTACTTGATAGATAAAAATGATGAAATCAAATGGATTCCTATTGAAATACTTGTTGAAAACGATGCCACTGCCCTTATAGAAGGCATTACAGAAAATCAAAGAGTAGTTTTGAGAAGACCGGGAAACCTAAGAGATGGCCAAAAAGTAAGAATTAAAAAATAATGAGATTTTTAACTGATTATCTTTTAGAAAGACCTAGATTGGTTTACCTCCTTATTGCGGGATTGATTTTTGGTGGCTATCGAGCCTACAGCACAATACCAACAGCATCAACTCCCGACATAACAGTTCCTTATGTAATTGTCAGCATCCCATGGCCAGGATCTTCCTCTTCTTCAGTAGAAAAAACCCTGACTAATCCACTTGAGACAAAAATTGACGACCTTAAAAGGCTGAAAAGCATGAGGTCTTATTCTGTTCCTGGTTTTAGTTTTTTAATTCTTGAATTTGATGCTGGATATGACATAGACAAAGCCCTGAGTCAAGTTCAGAATAAAGTAGATGAATCTAGGTCATTACTTCCGTCAGGAATAGAAACCCCTGAGATTTCAGAAATAGCATTTGAAGAATTGCCTATTGTCATATTGACAGTATTTGGAGAAATGGATTCCGAAACACTGAAAAAAGAGGCCTTGCTTGCTGCAGAAGAGATAAAAAAACTTGATGGACTTGCTAGCGTTGAACTCTTTGGAGCAAAAGAAAATACTATCCAAATTGAACCAAACCCATCAAAACTACGTCAAAAAGGACTTACCCTGAATGAACTTTCTAACTCCATTCAGCAACTTCTTTTTGACATGCCTATAGGTTCCCTAGATACAGGATCTCAAGAATTACAAATTTCATACAGAGGAAAATCAGAAACGGTCAAAGAAATTTCAAACCTTGTTGTTCCAGATTCATATGGAAATTCTTTCTTGCTGAGTGAAGTTGCTGATATTAAAATCGGACCAAAAAAAATCACCACTTATTCGAGACACAATGGCCAAACTTCAATCAACATAGTTGTTAAGAAAACGACTGGCGAAAATACGGTGAAAATTGGGGAAAGTGTTTTTGATCTTGTTGATGAAATAAATGAAAAGAATCCAAACATAAGAATAGATGTTGCCTCTGAACAAGTCTCAGCAGTAAGAGATGAGCTTATTGGTGTCATGGTCAACAACTTAACAAATGGTTTTTGGATTGTCATAATTGTTCTAATACTGTTTGTGGGTATCAAAAACTCACTGCTTGTTTCACTTGGAATACCTCTAGCACTTGGTTTCGCTTTGGTTATTGCAAATGTGTTGGATTTTTCACTCAACAACGTAACCGTTTTTGGAATCATAATTGTTCTGGGGATGCTTGTTGACGATGACATAATTGTTGTTGAAAACATTTTCAGACATATAGAAAAGGGCACCGAACCCAGAAAAGCTGCAAGAAAGGGCATCCACCAAGTAAGCATGCCAATAACAGCAGCGATATTAACAACAATAGCTGCTTTTGGTCCATTGATGTTTCTTTCAGGAACGATGGGGGAGTTCATGAAATACATTCCAGCAATGGTTATTTTCACATTAGCTGGGGCTTTGATTACAGGGCATTTCATACTTCCTTCAATGTGCGCAATTTTCTTAAAACAAGAAAAAAAGAAAAACATTTTCAATGGTATTGATTTCACAAAATATTCAGAAAAACACAGAAAAATAATACTAAAAATAACAAAAACTCCTTATAAAACATTGGTTTTCTTCATCTTGGTTTTTGCTGGCACCATGTCATTTGTTCCAAAGCTCTTAGAAAACTCAGAATTTTTTCCGAAAGTTTCAGTAAAGGAATTCATTGTCGATGTTGAAGCTCCTTGGGGAACATCTGTTGAAATCACTGACTCAATCGTCAAAAAAGTTGAAAAGGTTCTCGATTCAACACCTGAAGTCAATTTCTACACAACAGCTGTTGGGGATTCTGGTGAAAATATATATGGAACAATAGGTGGAGGCGGAGGTCCTCATTTTGCAAGAATTACAGGAGAATTCTTTGAAGAGTATAGAAAAGAAGCTGTAGACAAATACCAGCCCCAACTTCAGAAAATATTTAATGACATCCCTGGGGCAACAATTCAATTTATAGAAATAACAGAAGGTCCTCCAACTGGAAATGACATAGTTGTAAGGGCTCTTGGTAATAATTATGATGACCTTATTGAATACACGGGCGAACTTGAAGCCTCAATGCTTTCGAATCCCTTTTTAACAGAAATTGATCGCAGTCATCAGCCAGGAAACCCTGAACTCAAAATACAGATACTTGAAGACAAGGCGGCAAAATTAGGGATATCAGCATTTTCAATTGCAAATGAATCCAAAAATGCCTTTGATGGATCTTTGGTTATGAAACTTCCCATTGAAAACCAAGACGAGGATGCAGATGTGATAGTTAGGTATCCAGAAGATTTTAGAAAAAAAATCTCAGATCTTTCATTAGTCTCTGTAAGAAATAATGCGGGTTTTTTAGTTCCTATTGATCTGGTTTCAAAGACAATAAGGCAGGTAACACCTGTACTTTTCTCTCATTGGAATGGTAAAAAAAGCATCTCAATATCCGCTAATGTTAAACCTGGCGGGCCTACATCGCAAAACACACTTAAAGACATCCAAAAAGAAATAGAAGACAAGCAAATTCCGAGTGGCATAACGATAGAGTATGGGGGAGAAAACGAAGAAGCAATGACGGGTCAGGCTGAAATGGGAACAGCCTTTCTGGTTGCTCTTGGACTGATTGCTCTTCTTCTGGTTGCTGTTTTCAACTCTTTCAGACAATCAATGGTGGTTCTTGCAGGAATTCCTTTTTCTCTTATAGGTGTTATTATTGCCTTGGTCGTAAGTGGAGAGCCTTTTGGATTTTTGGCTCTTATGGGAGTTGTTGCATTGACGGGAATTATTGTTAATGACTCAATCGTCCTAATCGACAGAATAAATCAACTAAGAGCAAAAGGGGTCGAGTTGATGGAAGCTGTTGCACTAGGTACAGGTCAGAGATTAAGACCTATACTAATGACGAGCGTAACAACAATCGGAGCATTGATACCAATGAGCCTGGACACAACAGGCCAAGGAGAGTGGTTCAAGGCTCTCGGAGTTTCAATAATGGGAGGATTAGCGATAGGGACGATTTTGATAATCTACCTGATACCATGCCTTTATGTTATTGCAGAAAAAATGAGGAAGAAAAATGCTTAACTTAATAACTTTTTTTCTCTTCATGAATGCAAGCGAACCGATGAGCATATGGGAGGCGATGAAAACTGCAAAAGAAAAACCAAGCTCGATTTCTTCACGTTACTTAGTTCTTTCTGCAGAATCAGATTTAAAAAAATCAAAAATGGATTGGGACCCCTCTATAACATTCACTCTAAATGCCACTCGAACAGATTCATTAGAAGGGTTCTCTCCACAGGGTGTGAACTTTTTTGGCATAGGTGAAAATTTTGGCAATGCCTCATTAACCCTCAACTACCCTCTTTATTCTTTTGGGTTAAAGAATTCTCAAATAGAACTTCAAACAATCAACTACCTTTTGGCGCAACTGAATGAAGACTTGGGACTACAGCAATCTAAACTTGCAATTGCAAACTCCTGGTTAAATCTTTGGCTCGCAAAAGAAAACCTGTCCCTTGCACTTAACAAGCTCGAAAATGCTAAAGCAGTTTTTTCAGATGCAGAAGCAAAACATTCGGTCGAACTTGTAAGCGACCTGGAATTATTGCAATTTGAAAGTGAGTTCTTCAATGCTGAAGAAAACATGCACCAGGCAAAAGCCGCTTATGAAGCATCTTTGACAATTTTCAAATCTTTAACAGGGTCAGAAGGAGAGATTTCACTTACTGAACTTCCCCAAATGAGTGAAGATGTTCTTGTCTCATTCATGACTAAGGAGACAAATGAAAGAACAAATATCAGGAGAGCTCGTTTAAACCTTACATTTTCTAAAAAAAGCAAAAACCTATTAGAGAATCGTCCGAATCTATCTTTCAGAACAACTGCAACCCATCCAGAAAACGAACAGGGTTTTGAGTCTGGTGACACATTAAGAAGTGACCTTTCTTTCAGTTGGGACATTCTCAAACCTTCAAGAAAAATGGAATTGAAATCAGCAGACGAACAAATTAAATCAGGAGAGCTTCTTTATGAACAAACCTTAATTGATGAAAATGCTCTTATTGAATCATCTTTGAAAACAATTGAAATGTATGAAACAAGAATTAATTCAGCTGAAAAAAGACTCGAATTAATGCAAAAAATATCCCTTTCTATAAGGGAGGGTTTAAATGTTGGATCAAGTTCTTACATGGATTGGAGTAATGCTGAAAATAATTATTTTGCTGCAGGGGTTTCTCTAGCTACGGTACAGGTCGAATTCCTTAAAGAAATTTTCAATTTGAGTGCTGGGAACATTGATTCAATATCGAATCTTCAAAAAACAAAACCTGTTTTGGGAATTGGAGAACAAGAATAATTAAAATACCATTTGGAGAAAAATATGAAATTAAACAACTTTAAAAATGAACCTTTTACAAACTTCAATGAAATTGAAGAAACAACAAAATACAAACAATCCTTAGATAAAATGAAAGCAAAATTTGGAGAAGAGATACCCCTTATTATCAATGGTGAAAAAGTTTTCACCGATGAAAAAATAACAAGTATCGATCCAAGCAACTCTTCACAAGTTATTTCCAGGTGTTCAAAGGCAAACCTAGACCATTTAGAAAATGCTTTAAATGCAGCTGAAGAAAGATTCAAAACATGGAGCCAAACAAGCGTTGAAGAAAGAGCCTCTATCGCTTTGAAAGTTTCAGAAATCATGAAAAGAGATAAACACGATCTTTCAGCCCAAATGACTTATGAAGTTGGAAAAACTTGGGCAGAAGCAGATGGAGACACTGCAGAAGCTATAGATTTCATGGAATACTATGCTCGAGAATCCCTAAAGTGGTGCCAAGACCATGATGTTGTTCCTACCCCTTCTGAAAAAGGAGTTTTGAAATACATCCCTATAGGGATAGGTGCTGTAATCCCTCCATGGAATTTTCCTTTTGCAATTCTCGCAGGGATGACAACAGCAGCATGGGTTACAGGAAATACAGTCGTATTGAAGCCTTCAAGTGATAGCACTACTATTGCATACAGATATATGGAAATTCTTGAAGAGGCTGGATTGCCAAGTGGTGTTGTTAATTTCCTACCAGGACCAGGATCGTCAATAGGGAGCAAAATGGTTACTGACCCAAGAACAAGATTCATCTCTTTCACAGGATCGATGGCAGTTGGATTAAACATCAATGAGAATGCCGCAAAAATGTCTCCTGGGCAAATATGGATAAAAAGAGTTGTTGCTGAAATGGGTGGAAAAGATGCGATACTTGTCGATGAAACTGCAGATATAGAAGATGCTGCCCAAGGAATCGTTTCAGCAGCTTACGGTTTCCAAGGTCAAAAATGTTCAGCATGTTCGAGACTCATTGTTCATGAAGATGTTCATGATGAGCTAATGGAGAAGGTTATCAACTTAACTAAAAAAATAAAAATTGGACATCCAGAAAATAAAGAAGTACAACTTGGTGCTGTGATTAATCAAGCAGCATATAAAGATATCCTGAACTATATTGAAATTGGAAAAGAAGAAGGAGATTTAGTTTGTGGTGGCAACACTGCAGGTGATGATGGATACTTCATCTCCCCAACAATCATTGACAACCTCGATTCCAACTCAAGAATCATGCAAGAAGAAATATTTGGACCTGTTCTTGGGGTTACAAAGGTTTCATCTTTTGAAGAAGGTCTAAATGTGGCAAATGGTACCATTTATGGATTAACTGGAGCTTTCTATACATCTATTCCTGAAAGAATCAAACAGGGAGCAAATGAGTTTCATGTTGGCAACCTTTACATAAATAGGAAATGTACAGGAGCCTTGGTTGGGGTTCACCCTTTTGGAGGGTTTAACATGAGTGGAACTGACTCAAAAGCTGGAGGTCCCGATTATCTCGGGCTTTTCCTGCAGGCAAAATCTATTGCTGAAAAAGTCTAACAAATAACATAGCAGTTTCTTGATGAAAAAAATCATAGTAAACGATAAATTTCAGACCAATTACACCTATTTTCTCGAAGAAAAAATAAATTCTAATTTTCATCCTGAATTTAAGCCAGACTTAACACCTGAAGACATGTTGCAGATGGGTGTTTTTGGCGGTAAATATATGACTGATTGCATAAATGAATTTCCTAAATCCTGGTTTGAAAATGCCAAATTATCACCTTTTGGAAAGAATGCGAATATCAACTATTACCAAGTTGATGCTTCTTTACCCTTGTCTAGATGGGTTGAAAAAGGCTGGATTTACAAAGATGATCCTAGGGGCTGGTTTCAATGGTATTGCCGATACTTCATAGGCAGGAGATTGGAAGGTGAGGATTTACGACAAATTAAACGCTGGAAAGCAATGCGTCGTCATGTTGGAGCGATTAAAAAATACTGCACGCCTAAAGATCTTTCATGCAGAAAAAAGCAAAGACAGGCCTTATTGCATTGGGCTTATGACTCTAGGAAAATATAAACAAGTAATATAAATAAAAACTTATTGTTTTGAGTAGCAGCGAGAACAAGTTTTTGTTTTTATTGAACCACCAAGTGATCTAGGTGTAGTCATCATTTGAC
The DNA here is from genome assembly GCA_964517115.1 of uncultured bacterium. Classification (GTDB taxonomy): domain Bacteria; phylum UBP7; class UBA6624; order UBA6624; family UBA6624; genus UBA6624. The sequence goes on along the minus strand of CAZFBE010000022.1, from coordinate 166 downwards.
ACCTATGACACCAAAACCTTTTCAACATTTTTAACACCTCCAAGAAAATTTAAAAGAGCATCATAAATAAAAAAAACGATTTTGTAAACAGTTAAATGTTCGAAAAGTGTAAAAAAGAATGGCGAGGGGCGGGTTCGAACCGCCGACACAAGGATTTTCAGTCCTC
>CAZFBE010000021.1:0-17307 GCA_964517115.1 uncultured bacterium | reverse complement strand
CTATCCTTGACCCAGTCTTTTCTCCTTGGTCCAACAATGACAAAATAAGCCAATAGCAAACCAAGAATCAGGGCGATTATTTCGGGTGAATTATTCCAAAGGTATAAATTCTCTTCACCGGCATGGCTTTCACTTGGATGAAGAAAAAAATTAATTAAAACCAATTTCTATTCAACTGTGAAAGAACCTTTCATAAAAACATAATGCCCTGGAAAAGTACATAGGAATTCATATTCCCCAACTGGAGGACTGTCAAAGGTGAAAGTCTCCGTAACATTTGGCTTTACAAGAGCCCCTCCAAAAAGGACTTCGTCCATTTCTGGAACATAGTTGTTCAATGGCCCAGCGCCAACTGAAGCAATTCCTACCTCATTACTCTTCCCTTCCTCAATTAGAACAAAATTATGCTCCATATTTGAATTGTTTACAAGGGTCAAAGTCACTGTGGAGCAAGATGGGACAATGAAGCTGTCTTTGTCAAAGTTCATGGGATCTGAAGCAGTAATTTCCAAATTGAAAGGGGTCCTCTCAAGGCATTCTTCCAAACCTGGCTCCGCTTCTCCCCCGTCCCCTGAATGAGAATCGCCTCCATCATGACTCGCGGATTGAATCACTACCGAAGGTTGGGTAAAGTCTCTTTCGTAAATTTTCATCAGTGCAGAAATTGTCCCAATTGCTAAAAATAAACCGAAAAACAAGAGGACTGTGAAGAATTTATTGTCATATTTCAAATGCATAAAAACCTGTACAACATAGTTGAATTTAACTATAGCCAGAACCAAAAGGCCAAAAGTAAATACCCATTGCATTGGCCAATTTGGCATATCTACCTCAAGCCAGGTTATCAAACCCAATATAACTGCTACTCGCGTGTATTGTTTTACAGATGCATGATCTTTGTTATCTGACATAAATCAACCTCCAATTGGAATCTCCAATAAATAAATAACCGAAAAAATTACAATCCAAACCACATCAACAAAATGCCAGTAAAGCCCTGCAATTTCAACCTCTAAAGCTCTTTTCTTCGTTATTCCTCCCCAGAAAGAATATATAAACATTCCTAATAACCATAAAACCCCTATTGCAACATGCACACCATGTGTCCCTGTCAGAAGATAGAAAGTGCTTCCAAACAGGTTGGTCTTCAGCCTTAAGCCTTCATGAATGAAATGATTGAACTCATAAACCTGGAAATACAAAAATGTAGCCCCGCATAAAAACGTTGAAAAACACCATATTCTAAATTTCTTCAAATTGCCTTCCTGTATTCCGGTTAAAGTTAAAACCATAAAGAAACTACTTAACAAAAGAATAAATGTGCTGATTGTTGTAAGTTGCATATCGAATACTTCCATAGGGTAAGGGGGAGCAAGACTTTGTCCTTTGTAGATTAAATATGCTGTTATTAAAGAACCAAAAAACATGCAGTCTGAAGCTAAAAAAACCCACCAAAACAACTTGATGTTTGGCTCTCCAGTGTAAGTGTCGACATGCCCTTCATCCTCATGGACATCATCTTTCTGCCCCACACTGCGGGCCTTCTTCCCTTTTGGAAAGCTTTTAAAGAGGTTCACTAGTGCGTAATAAGTCAAAAGTATGCAGACAAAAATTCCGAAAACAACAAAAGCGTTAAAAAGAGGTTGTAGGTTCAAGTTATTTCTTCCTCGCCTTTGGGTATGGGAGATAATATTCGGCTTCTCCCTCTAGAGACCATCCATAAAAACCTAATAAGAAAATCCCTAACCCTATAAAGCGTAAATCAGATGCATAAATCGCTCCAAAAGAAGCAATCATCAATCCAAAAGATGTAATTAGAGGCATCCAAGATTTGCCAGGCATGTGGATACCATGTGGATCTCTGGGTAAAAATTTCATTTTTTTCCCAGAGGTTTTACTTTCCCAAAATTCATCTAACTTACTAACTTGTGGTAAATCTGCAAAATTATATACAGGGGGAGGAGAAGGGATGCTCCATTCAAGAGTTCTGGCATCCCATGGATCGGATTTTGCTTTTTGTTTGCTTTTAACTGCTTTCACCATCTCTATAAAGAAAATCAAAAGCGCTACTCCCAGAACAAAAGAAGCAAGGGTTATAAATCCATTCAATGCTGTCCATTCCATGTCTTTTGAATAGGTGTAAATCCTTCGGGGCATTCCTGCAGTTCCTAAAAAATGCATTGGGAAAAAAGTCAAGTTGAAGCTGATAAAAATCCACCAAAACAGTTTTTTTCCAAATTTTTCATCCATCATTTTCCCAAAAAACTTTGGTAACCAATAAACGGTCCCTGCCAAGAAGCCAAAAAGCCCCCCTCCAAGAATTGTGTAGTGGAAATGGGCAACAACAAAATAAGTGTCGTGTTGTTGAAAGTCAGAGGCAGCAGCACCATGCATAAGTCCTGAAAATCCTCCTATCATGAACAAGAATACCAGAGCTGTTGAATACATCATCGGTACAGTGAATTTGATTTTTCCGTTCCATAAGGTCAAAATCCAATTAAATATCTTTACCCCTGTCGGTATTGCTATAGCTGCAGTTGTTATGGAAAAGGCAGAGTTAACAAGCGGCCCCATCCCAACAGCAAACATATGATGGCTCCATACAGTAAAACCCATAAAACCTATTGCCGCTCCTGACAAAACAACCAATGAATATCCAAATAGGGGTTTTTTTGAAAAAACTGGAATTATCTCTGAAACAATACCAAATGCTGGCAAAACAATAATATAAACTTCAGGATGGCCAAAAACCCAGAATAAATGCTGCCATAATATTGGATCTCCCCCAGCAGTTGCCTCAAAAAACACTGTTCCGTAATTACGATCCATGAATAAAATAATCAAAGCGATTGTTATTACAGGAAGAGCAAAAGCAAGCAAAAACGCTGTAACAAAAGCCATCCATGAAAAAACAGGCATCTTCATCAGGGTCATCCCTTTGGCTCTCATGTTGATTATTGTTACTATGAAATTTATTGCTGCAACTGTTGAAGAGATTCCAGTCAAGATTAAGCCCAATATCCAAAAATCTACACCATGGCCCGGGCTGTATGTTGACGAGGTCAATGGAGCATAAGCAAACCATCCTGCCCCCGAAGCCCCTCCCATGAACCACGATGCATTCAGGACAATTCCTCCGGCTAGATACATGAAGTAAGAAAAAGCATTTAATCTAGGAAATGCAACATCTCGAGCTCCAATTTGAAGTGGAATTATGAAATTAAAAAAAGCCGCAGCGAGTGGCATGATTGCAAGAAATATCATTGTTGTAGCATGCATTGTTACAAGTTGGTTGTATGTTGATCCGACAAAAATCTCTAAGTCATTCGCCGAGAGTTGTGTTCTCACAAAAAGAGCTTCAATACCCCCGACAAAGAGAAAGAAGAAAGATGTATAAAGATACAAAATTCCTATTCTCTTGTGGTCTACTGTTGTCAGCCAACTGATTAATCCTTCTTCCTTCGTGGGTCTCTTCTTTAGAAAAGAAAGAAATTTTGGCAAAGCTAATTTTTCACTATGTCCCGACATCAATAAAGCTCCCTAAGATATGCGACAATTTTTCTTATCTCTTCTCGTGAAAGCGCATTATTCTCATCCATATACATGGGACCCTGCAAACTCATTATGTTGTCTGGCTTGAACTTAGAAGGATCTTCCATCCAGGCCTCTAAATTTTCCTCTGTATTTTCCATCCAGGTCCCAGCCAACAATTTTCGGCTTGCAAAATGAGATAAATTAGGCCCTATGATTCCTATAGCCCCTTGGTAGCCCTTGACTGCATGACATGTAATGCACATCTTTGTCAAAAAGAGGGCTTTCCCCTCTTCAGCAAATTCTGTTGTTGGAAGATTTGCCGGGGAAGCTTCTTTTTCAACCCATTTCAAGAATTCCTCATCATCAACAGCATAAACCTGGAACTTCATCTTTGCGTGAGAAGATCCGCAAAGTTCTGCGCATTGGCCAAAATACAAACCCTCTTCATCTGCCTGAAACCATAAATAATTATCATGCCCAGGAACAGCATCAACCTTCCCTCCAAGTCTAGGAACCCAAAAACTATGTATAACATCAACTGAGCTGACATTAAATTCAATTGCCCTGTTGGTGGGTATAGTTAGCTCATTCGCTGTAATTACATCGTACTCAGGAATTTCAAACTCCCACCAATACTGATGTCCTATTACATTTATCTGTAATGGGTTTGAACCTCTTGGTGCTTCAGCCAACTTGTACAAAAGTTTCACATTTGGAATTGCAATGATAACCAACACGATTGTCGAAACAACCATCAAGCCAATCTCCAATTTGATGCTTCCATGCTCTTGCTCGGGAATTTCATTATCTCCAGGAGCTGCTTTGAATTTAATTATTGAATAGAGCATAAAACCCCCGACAATAATGAAAATTGCTAAGCAGATGTAAAGGGTAAACAGGAATAGGTCTTTTTGGTCTGAGGCAACAGGCCCTGCAGGATCCAGCCAATTCTGAGGAGATCCAAGATTTATAAGAAAATTTAAAAACCTAATCAAGGGGATATTGTATAACTTTATTAAAAGGTTAAAAGAGAAAATTCAACCAATAACAAAATCATAAAAAGAGACATGAACAAAACGGATGTTTTGAATAATTTTTTTCCCATTGAGCTTTTTGTTTTTGGAGAACAGAGAACTATTGTTTGTTGCAAATAAAATGCTGTTGCTGCTAACAATAAAAAACTGATGGCGGTAAAGTTAACTTTTTCTATAACTAAAACAAGCGTGCACAAAACCATCAAAATTGTGTAAATAATAATTTGTTTTTTTGTACTTGCTTCATCGCTAAGTGCTGGAAGCATCTTGAAAACTGTTTTTTTATAATCATCTTTGTACATCAATGCCAAAGCCCAAAAATGGGGAGGCTGCCAAAAGAACATAACGTAAAAAATCAATAAAGCGACTCCCGTTGTTGCCCCCAGGGTATTGACTGCTGCTGCATACCCAACCAAAGGCGGTAAAGCCCCTGGAACACCTCCTAAAACAGTACAGAATGAGGTTTTCCTTTTCAATATAAATGTATAAACAACAACATAAAGAAAAACCGCTAAAAAAACCAGCCATGCAGACAAGGGGTTGCAGTAATGGTAAAGAATAAAAAACCCTGAAAACAAAAGAAAAGATCCGTAAAAAAAAGCATCTTGAACTTTGATTTTTCTTTTTGGCATGGCTCTTTCTTTTGTTCTCTCCATCAATACATCCATGTCTCTATCTAAAATGTTATTAAAAACACTCCCCGCAGCAGAAGCTAAACCAGTTCCCACAAGCAAGAATAAAAACCTTGGCCAAAATTTTGCAAGACCGCCAAGATTTTCCAAAAATCCAGATTCCTGGGCTGAAAAAAGAGTTTCTAAATATGTTTTTGAAAAAGGATTTGAATTCCAGTCAGCAACACCTGCAAAAAACCCTACGGCTGTACTTAGCAGAACCAAAAAAGTTATTCTTGGCTTTGTGATTTCCAGATAGGGATTATTCTTTTTCAACCTTGTTCCCGAGAAAAGATGTGGAGGAATTTAAAACATGTATATACCAAATCATTGCAGCAATAACCAAATGCCCTGTTAAATATATTGGGTAATCTTTAGCAGCAAGAGACAGAAAAACAAGAGCCCCCAATACAAGTTGGGTTACTGATAGGTATGCAGCCCATGTAGACCTTTTCCCAATAGAGGATTCCTGATTCGTCCTTCTAGCCCTGGCCATTGCACTCATTGACAACCCTGTCACCAAAAAGCCAAGAATGATATGAGTTATCAAAACATGGGGAGACCCTTTAGCTAAATGAACATGGGCCGCTCCAGTGAGTATTTGCATAAGAGTAACCAGCGCACAAACCTTTGAAAGGTTTATGAAAGATCCTGTATCTTTGTTTTCTTTTTGTATTGAGAGGGAATTTTTCCACAACGCCAAACTACCAAGGAAAATCATACTTATCGAAAGGTGTGCAAATATCAAAATTGGCTCCTCTAGTTCAGTTTTTACAGTAAAGGCTCCCAATGCACCCTGTAACAAAAGTAGCGTAAGTGAGCACCATGCAATCCCCATAACCCTTCCCTTCCTAAAGGATTTGAAAAATGCAAGAAGGGTAAAAACCCCAACAATTGCTGCCCCTAACCTATGTAACCATTCTGTAAATTGTTCTGGATTGTTGAAATCTGGCAACCAGCCACTGTCGCATAATGGGTAAACATCCGAGCAACCCATCCCTGAACCGCTGGAAGTTGTGTAACCGCCAAGAGCAATCAGGAAAATTGTTGCAACAATTGTGACCTTTATATATTTTTCTGCCATAAAGTAATGTTGAATTCTAAACTTTAAAAATAAAATTAACCATAATGTTTAAAATTCCGAAAAATTACAAAGAGGCAAAAAAATGGATTCGCCCAATGGTCCTAACCATGGCATTACTTCCAATTGCTTTTCTGTATATTGCAAATTATTCAAAAAAAACCTCTTTGCCAAAACTTTTTGAAGTTCCTGCATTTGAACTTATCGACCAAGAAGACAACAAATTCCTATCACAGGACATGTTGGGAGAGTTGTGGATGGTCAATTTCTTTTTTACAAAATGTACAAGTGTCTGCCCGATTCAAACATCAAAATTAAAAACCTTTAAGGATAGGTACCCTGAACTTGAGATTCAAACAATCAGCATTACAGTCGATCCAAAAAATGACAATGTTGAAACTCTTGCGGAATACAGCCAGGGACTAACAATAGATTCGAAAAATTGGAAACTCCTTACAGGCACCGAGGAAGTCGTAAGGAGGGTTGTTGTCGAAGGGTTCAAAAGTGGAATGGAGGTTATTAAAAACGAATCCTTGTTTGACATTGCACATGCCAACTATCTTCTCATGGTTGACAGAGAGGGTTTTGTAAGGGCGATAGTTAGGTTTGATGAAGAAAATTTTGAAGAAAAAATTATTGCTATTTACGAAAACCTATAAAAACTGTTAAGAATGGTTCAAAAACCAAATTGATTTAACCTTCTTCAGAGAGTTGAAAAGTTCGGTAAGTTTTAACACGGTGTCGTATTTATCTATTTCCGAAACATCAAAAAAAACATGGGTTTCATTTTTGGTATTTATTGACTTGGCAAGACGAACTGCATGGCTTGCAAAAATGGATTTACTGAAATCTTCAACACTGATTTCATAAGATTCACTTCCTTTAACACGAATTCCATTTTTGTTTACTTTTATCTTTAGGGCACAATCTGAAATTTTCAATTTCTCCCATTTTTCTCTCATTTGTGCAAATGACGACAACTCTTTGAGATGCCAAGTTCGATGTTTAAAACCTACTGCACGTTCTGCCCTGAAAGCTGACTGAGGTGAAGAAAAAAAATCAATTAAAAACGGAGAGCTTAAATTAGACAGGAGGTCTTCGGATTCAAGCATTTTTTAAAATTAAATAATTGCCAAATCAGCAACTTCATCACCAGGTTTCAATGTAATTACGATAACCCCTCGACTTGATCTTTTTTGCTGTGATATTTCATCAATTTGTGTTTTGTAAACCTTGCCGTCAATAGTTGCAATTGCAACTTCTTTTTCATTTCCAATCGCACGACACCTGGCAAGATGTCCCACTCCTTTTCTCTTTGAACCTTTTGGAGTTTTGATTGAATAAATCTTAACTCCCTTAGACCCTCTATGGGTTTTACGTACAAGGTGAGCATCCATTAATTTCCCTAACCCTTTGTCAGTAATGAACAAAACCCTGTCCCCAAAAGTCAAAGTATCTCCTTTCAGGATGATTGTTTCCTTCTTTTTCGCCATCTTAACCCCTAGAGACATTTGTTTAGGCACCTTATGCTCTACGGGTTTTCTATGTTTTGCAGGAAGGTCAACTATCTCTTCAAAGGCTTTAACTTTTGCTCCTATTTCGACTAGCAGCTTGCTTCTAGCTGGGAAATGAAGTTTCCTTTCAGGGAAAGGTGCTAATCCAGTGTCTATCCTCACGATGTATTCTTCTTTACTACCAACCGCTTCGATGATTTTTCCTGCAAACTTTGAAACTCCTTTTGGCTCTATTGTCACAATCTTTGACCCATCATCATTTTCCTCAATTGAAGCGAGCCTGCCTGAAACCTTGGACTCCAACCCAACGATACCGGCATCAACAATCTTGTCAATGAGCTTGCCTCGTTTTGTCGTTTCTAAAGTCATGGCCTTAACCCCTCCAGCCGCCCTTCCCATAACCCTTATCTCAGACGCTGGAAGGTGTGAGGCTTTCCCATTTGAAGTGACTGTTAAAACTCTGTCGTTTCCATCAACCCACAAAGCATTCACAATCATGTCTCCTTTATTGACTCTCATTACCTTCTTCCCTGGCTTCATTATCTTTGCCACATCTTTTTGCGCAAGACGCTTTACCCTGCCTTGTTCAGTCAAAATCAAAAGACTTTCTTTCTCTTTTTTTCTAGCCCTTATGCAAACAACTTTTTCTTTTTGCAATTCTTTTCTGTAATTTTGTACAGGAATACCACGGGCACCTCTCCCTCCTTCAATAACGTCATAAACGGGAATTGAATAAATCTTTCCTTTGTCCGTGAACATAAAGAGCTCATCTGTATTCCAACAAAGATCTAACTGCTTAACTTTATCTTTTTCCTGGAGAGTGATTCCCTTGATACCCTGTCCTCGACGTCTCCAAGTCCTGAAATCTGTAATTGGAATTCTTTTAATGTAGTTTTTTTCAGTGAAAACAACAACCTGGAGCTCAGGCTGGATAACCATTTCATCTTCTGATTCCCTGGAATCAATTTTTGTCCTACGAGCATCTCCATATTTATCACGCCAACCTTGCATCTCTTCTCTTAAAACATTCTTCAATGTTTCTTCTTCGCCCAAGATTTTCTTAAACCAATCTATTGCAGTTTGCAACTCTTTCATTTCCCCTTCAAGTTTTTCGACCTCTAATCCTGTTAGTGTTCCTAATTGCATTCTGACAATGGCATCAGCTTGCAACAGGGATATCTTCAAATCCTTTGTTAGATTTGTTTTTGCTTTTTCTCGATCCTTGCTTCCTTTGATGATTGCAATAACAGCATCAATGTCCTTCAATGCGACCAGGAGCCCTTCAACTATATGAGCTCGAGCTTCTGCTTTTCTCAACTCAAAAGCACTTCTTCTTTTAACAACAGTTGAACGATGTTCAATGTAGTTGAATAGACATTCCCTTAATGGCATTGGTCTTGGAGCACCATCAACAAGTGTAATCATGCGAGATGGGAAAGAGCTTGCAAGCGAGGTGTGCTTATAGAGTAAGTGAAGAACTAGTTTTGGATCCCTGCGGGCAGAAACCTCTACAACTATCCTTATTCCTTTTCTCCCAGACTCGTCCCTAACTGCCTTGATTCCCCTTATTCGATCTTTGTTTGCCGCCTCATGAATATCTAAAACAATTCTTGACTTCTTAACCAAATATGGAATCTCAGTGATGATTATTTTTGCACTCTTGCGACCGTCAGCTGGTTCGATTTTGGTCTTTGCACGAATCTTTACAGACCCAACTCCAGTTTCCATATAGGACTTGATCCCGGCTTTACCTTGAATCACTCCTCCTGTTGGGAAATCAGGCCCTTTAACAATCTTCATCAAATCTTTAACTTCTGTTTCTGGGTTGTCTAAAAGCATCAAGGCTCCATCCAAAAGTTCTCCAATGTTATGAGGGGGGATTGCAGTACTAACACCTACAGCAACCCCCATTGACCCATTCATCAAAAGTGTTGGAAGCCTGCTTGGGAGCAAGATGGGTTCTTCATCTGATGAATCGTAATTTGGGGCAAAATCAACAGTGTCTTGCTCAACTTCAGCGAGCATCTCCATTGCAATTGGTGTTAAACGACATTCTGTATATCTTTGTGCCGCTGGTCTATCCCCATCTATTGAACCAAAGTTCCCATGACCATCTACAAGCGGATATCTAACAGTGAAAGGTTGAGACATCCTTGAAAGAGCGTCGTATATTGCACCATCACCATGAGGATGCCATTGACCCATTACAGAACCAACAACACGCGCAGATTTTCGATATGGCCTTCCTGGCGAAAGGCTCATGTTCCCCATCTCAAAAAGTATTCTTCTTTGAACGGGTTTTAATCCATCTCTTGATTCGGGAAGAGCACGTCCGCAGATAACGGACATCGCGTAATTAAGATACGCATCCTCCATTGTCTCTGAAAGATCTACAGTGTGTATTCGTTCTAAAGATTCAAAAAGATCACTCATAATTTTTCAGGGCTAAAAACCACTCTTTTTCAAGTATTTTTGGGTTTTTAATATTTTATCATTTTTTAAGAAAAAATTACCTTTTTTCCCTCGGTTGGTTAGGATAACCTTTTGAGCCGGTGTGGCGGAATGGTAGACGCGCTAGTCTTAGGAACTAGTGTCCGTTAGGGCGTGGGGGTTCGAGTCCCTCCACCGGCATTAATTTTCCATCTGCAATCGAATCAAATAATAATATCTGCCCTTTAACTTCATGAGTTCTTCATGGGTCCCGCGTTCTTCTATTTTTCCTTGATCTATAACAAGTATTTCATCAGCCTGTCGAACTGTTGAGAGCCTATGGGCAATGATTATTGCCGTCCTTCCTTCAAGAAGCTTGTTGATTGCATTGTTGACAATGAGCTCTAATTCTGGATCGATGGAACTTGTAGCTTCGTCAAGAACTAAAACCTCAGGATCGAAAACCAAAGCCCTTGCTATAGAAATCAACTGCCTTTCGCCAAGAGATAAATCTTTGCCTCCTTCTGCCAACACAGTCTCTAATCCATCCTTCATTGACTTCATACGTTCTTCGAATCCAAGAATTTTTATTATTTTTTCAACATTTTTCTTCGGGATGTCTTTGTGCAAACGAATATTATCTAAAATTGACCTATTGAACAGGGTTACCTCTTGTGGCAAGAAGGCTATTCCTTTTCGCCAAGATGTTAAATTTGAATCAAAATGAGAGTGTTTTCCAGCAAATATTTCCCCTTCCTGTGGGGAATAGTAAGCCATTAAAAGTTTAACCAAGGTTGTTTTCCCGGATCCTGTAGAACCGACAATAGCCATTTTCTTTCCCTTGTTGAGCGCAAAGTCTATTCCATTGACAACGGTCTTCTCTTCAGTGTACCCAAAAACAAGATTTTCTGCTTTGAAATCCCCTTCCAAAGGCCACGGGTTAATCTGCTCTTTTGAATGATTCCATTCGTCTGGTTCGTTTATGTTCATCAACCAATGAACTTTACCAACTGCTGCAAGGCTGCTTTGGATTAAGTGAATCTTGTGGGCAATGTCGTGCATTGGTTGATAAAGAGATTTCGTATAAGTCAGCATTGCTATCAAGATTCCGACCGTAATCCCAGAATCTGCATTTATAAGAGGTATCCCCTTTAAAAACAAAGTGGCCATCGAAGCGTAGAAACACAAAGATACAAACGGGTCAAAAAGACTGAAGGACTTAATGCTGTCCATGTGTGCAACATATGTTTTTTGATTTAAATCTAAATATTTTTCATCGGTTTCTTTTTCTGAATTAAAAGCTCTTAAAAGCCCTAGACCCCTCAGGATTTCATTGAGAGATATTATCATTTCGGTTGACCTGTTTCTGATTATGTCAAAAAGCCTAAAAACCCAACGAGAAAAGGTTGGCATTACTGCCACTATTATGGGTAAGGGGATAAGAACCCAGAATGCAACAGATGGAGCAATCTTGATCATTGCAATGGTTACCCCAACAATCAAGAAAAGATCGCTAACAAGGGTTGTTAAGACTTGTGTGAAGAGGTCGCTTATCGCCTGAACATCGTTACTGATCCTGTGAACTATAACGCCCACAGGGGTTTTTTCAAAAAATGAGACTTTTAAGCCAACTAAACGATTAAATAAATCTCTTCTCAATTCATACATTACCTCATGAGCCAATCTCCCGAGACTTCGTGTTGTCCACCAACTCAAATAAAAAGCTGACAAAACCAATGCCAGGTACTTGAGTCCGATTGTTAATATTTCACTACTTGAAGCATCCACTCCAGCAACCAAATGCCTATCAATCAACTCTCTTATAAGGAGAGGTTGGAAAACCGTTGTTGAAACAAGGGCTGCTAACGCAAGCATTACGCCTGTTATTTTCTTCTTATGGTGTTTGACCCTTTTCCAAAGCCACTTCAACAAGGTCATTTGTGGCACTACAGGGACATCCCCTGTGTCGATGGTGCTCATGCCTCTCATTTAGCCATTCTCCCCTTGGCTAAGTTCCCACATTCGAGCAAATATCTTATTTTCCTTGAGTAGTTTTTCAGGCTTTTCACAAGCTTCCATTTCACCTTTTTTAGAAAGCAAAAGAACTTTGTCAAATGAAAAAATAGAAGATATTCTGTGTGTAGAAGCGATAACTGTTTTATCTTGAATAACATCAATTAGGTTAATTAAGATTTTTGATTCGGTCTCTGCATCAACGGCACTCAAGGCATCGTCAAGCAAGATAAGCTTCCTATCTTGACATATTGCCCTGGCAAGAGCAAGCCTTTGCCTTTGCCCACCTGATAAAGAAATTCCTCTTTCCCCAACCTTTGAATCAAGTTTCCCCGACATCTTTTTTACATCATCCTCTAAAGCCGCTATCTTCAAAGCTTCCCATAGTTTGTCGTCCTTTATGGGCTTTCCTAGATCCAAGTTGTACCTAATTGTTTCAGAAAAGGTAACTGGGTCTTGTGGAGACCATGCAATCGAGCTTCTCCAAAAATCTTTGTTTATTTTTTCTATACTTTGATTATTGACAAAAATAGTTTCCTTGTCTGAAGAGTAAAGAGCAGTAATTAATTTGAAAATTGTAGATTTCCCACACCCTGTTGGGCCAACGATAGCTAACTTTTCTCCCTCTTTTAAAGCAAAAGATATTTCACTTAAAACCTTATTTTCCTTTAGGTACATAAAAGACATATCTCTGAATTCAATATCTAGAGTTGCTGGTTTGAAACCATCTGGCCTTGGCTCCTGTGGCTCGTCAATCATTTCTTGAATCCTCATCAAGCTCGCTGTCCCTCTTTGGTAAAGGTTGACCATGAATCCAAGTGCCATAAAAGGCCAAACGAGATAATTAAAGTATTGCAAGAAAGCGGCTAAGTCACCAACTGTCAAATCTCCAGAAACAACCCGGCCTCCACCATAGATTATCAAGACTGTAATTCCTATTCCAGCAGCAACTCTAAAAACAGGTTCAAACCAAGCATCTAAATTCGCAAGCTTAAACCCCTCAACCCTTACATCATCTGCTTTTGATGTTAAAAGCTTTGCCTCTCCAAACTCCTGACGAAAACCTTTCAGTGCAAGGATTCCCCCAGCAGCTTGCTCAACATGGGCTGAAAGCTTGCTAAAAGCTGCCTGAACTAATTTAAACTGCTTGTGAAAAGCTTGCCCCATATATCTTGTAAAAACCACTATTAGAGGGAATGGGACCAATACTGCAAGAGTTAACTGCCAATCTAGCCAGAACATAAAACCAATAGTTAAAACTCCCCATACCAGACCATCAAAAGCGCAAATAACCAGGATGCCAGACATGTTTCTTACAGCCTCAATATCATTGCTGGCTCTTCCCATCAGGTCTCCAATCTGAACCTTGTCATAAAACTTCATCGGTACCCCTGTAAGCCTACGATAAAGTTTTTCCCTAAGATCCCTCTCAACTTTCCTTGATGCGCCAAAAATCAAAACCCTCCAAGAATACCTAAGAACAAGGGTTGCTACTCCCGCAATGAAGAAAACCCAGAAAACCTGTGTCGTTGTTTCTGGATTCCAGCTGCCTTGTTCAATCCTGTCAACAACCTCTTTTGTCACCAAGGGAAGCAAAACCTGTATTATGTCAAGAATTAAAAGTATAAAAACACCCAAGGAAAGAGGTTTCCAATGAGGTTTTAACAAATTTATGAAAATTTTTAGTCGATTGTCTTGTTTTTCTTTAGTTGAATTCATTTTCTTTAACACTTTAACTATTAATCATATTACTAATACTAGAATTGGCAATCATGTCTCTAAAAGACGAGGCCTTAAACTATCACAAAAACCCGAAGCCGGGTAAAACAGAGATAAAACTTACCAAACCATGCTTAACACAAGATGACCTAACGCTCGCTTATTCTCCTGGGGTTGCTGAGCCATGTCTCGAAATACATCGCAATCAGCAGGATGTCTATAAATACACGAACAAGGCAAATTTGGTTGCAGTTCTTTCAAACGGAAGTGCTGTATTGGGCCTTGGAAACATAGGACCTGAAGCATTTAAGCCCGTTGGAGAAGGGAAGGCAGTTTTGTTTAAGAAATTTGCAAATGTTGATGCCTTTGATATTGAAATAAATTCAAAAACTTCAGAAGAAGTAATAAATGTAGCTCAAGCACTTGAACCAACCTTTGGTGGAATAAACCTTGAGGACATCAAGGCACCTGAATGTTTTGAAATTGAAGAAAGACTAAAAGAAAAATTAAACATTCCTGTATTCCATGATGATCAATGGGGGACTGCAATAATCACAGGAGCTGCGATGATCAACTGCCTTCTGCTAACAGATCGGAAATGGGATGATTTGACAACCGTTATATCTGGAGCTGGAGCTGCCGGGATTGCAATGGGAAGACTGTTGTGCCACCTTGGGCACAAAAGAGAGAATATCCTGCTTGTTGATTCGAGAGGAGTTGCTTACTCTGGAAGAAAGGACGGGATGAACAAATACAAAGAAGAATTTGCAGCAAAAACAGATAAAAGAACTTTGGCTGATGCTTTAGATGGGGCTGATTGCTTCTTAGGGGTTTCTGTTAAAGACACTGTCACTCCAGAAATGATAAAAAAGATGAACAAAAATCCAATCATTTTTGCAATGGCAAATCCAGATCCTGAAATTCCTTACAACCTAGCCAAAGAAACAAGACCAGATGCAATTGTTGGCACTGGGAGGTCTGACTTTCCAAACCAGGTTAATAATGTTCTGGGTTTCCCTTTTATATTCAGGGGAGCTCTTGATGTAGCTGCAAAAGCTATCAATGACGAAATGATGGTTGCTGCTAGTGAGGCTCTTGCCGAATTGGCAAGAACCTCTGTTACAAAAGAAGTTAAAGATGCTTACGGGATGGCAGACCTTGCTTTTGGTCCTGATTATGTTATCCCAAAACCAACAGACAGAAGAGTTCTCTACCATGTTGCTCCTGCAGTTGCAAGAGCTGCCATAGAAACAAAGGTTGCGAGAAAGAAAATTGATATTGATACTTATGGTTACATGCTGCAAAGAAAGATTGAGCCGAGTAGAAGAATACTCAAACCAATATTCAAAAATGCAGCAAGAAAAGGGAGAAAGATAATTTTCCCCGAAGGGGAGGAACCTATCATTCTCCAAGCAGCCGAAATACTTCTTGGAGATGCTTTAGCAAAACCCGTACTGGTTGGAAATACGAAAAAAATTCAACTTGCAGCAGAAAAATCGAAAGTTGACATATCGGCAATGGAGATTCTTGACCCGCAAAAACATCCTGAGAAAAAAGAATATGCGAAAAAATATCTTGCATTGAGAAGAAGGAAGGGGTTGACGAAAAAAGAAGCTGACAAAAGGATAAAAAGACCGGTAATATTTAGTGCCATGCATTTGCATTTAGGGAATGCCCATGGAATGGTTGTTGGACAAAACCTCTACTACAGGCACTCATTGATTCCATTGTTCCAAATACTTCCTACTGCAAAGAATGTCAAGCATGCAATAGGCGCTTATATCATTATCCCCAATAATGAAAACATATCCCCTATAGTCCTGGGTGATGCAACTATAGGGATAAAACCCACAAAGGCAGAATTAGCTGAATCTGGAAAACTTCTTTCAGATCTGGCCGAATCAATTGGCTTGGATCCTGTTGTTGCATTTTTAAGTCATGCAAGTTTTGGATCAAGCCCTGATGAAGAAGCCGCTAGGGTTCAAGCAGCATTAAGAATATTCAGGGACAAATGGCCCGAGATTCCCGCTGATGGCGAAATGCAAGCAGATGTTGCCTTAAATACAAAAATCATCAAACAGACGTACCCTTTCTCTCCCTTGGCAAATGAGTCCAGGGTAAATGTTTTAGTGTGTCCTGATTTGGATAGTGCTAATATTTCATATAAGTTATTACAATCATTGGGAGAGGCTCATTTGGTTGGACCAATATTGTTAGGAATGAAACATGCTGTTCATGTTCTTGAAAGGCATTGTGGAGTAGGACAGGTAGTTGAACTTGCTACCCTGGCAGCAGCACAGGAATATGAGCAGTAAAAAAGACAAATCCCTTAACGAACAGTTAACCCTCACGAAAGAATTGCTTTTAACTGCTGAAAAAGGGGATAGCGAAGCTAGAGAAAAATCCCTTGGCCAGGTTTTGGAAATATCAAAAAACCTGACTGAAGAAAACCCCAAGTCCTCTCAAGCTTGGCTTGTTTTGGCATTGGCTGAATACTGGTCAAATTCACTTTCCGCAAAAGAGAGCTTTGAAACAGCCTTAGGGCTTTTGAAAAAATCTGAAACAGCAGAAAAAATAACATGTTTGTACCATGTAGGAAAAATCAACCTTGCCAAAAATGACTTTAAAAATTCTGAAAAGTCATTTAAAAAGGTTCTTAAGATGACCCCTAACCATATTCATACACTTCACGACCTTTCTATCGTTTATGCAAAAACAGAAAGGACAAAAGAGGCCATTAAATGTTTAAAGATGGTCATCAAGGAAGATTCCGACTTTCCAGGAGCCGCAGAAAACCTAAGTGTTTTATTGTTCCATGAAGAATAAATCAAAAATTTCAAAAAAAAGCCTTGAACAACTCGAGGATTTCCAAATTCACTGGAAACGAATCAGGACTATATCAGAACCCTGGATACTGTGCGCAGGAGCACATGACATGCCTGACATGAATTCTGATGAAGAGGATTCTTTTATAAAGGAAAAGGAGTGGATTGCAAAAAACCTAATCCCAGTTTCTCTAACAATAGGGGGAAATGAAGAAAGAGCTAGTGTTGTTGCAAAAGGCATAAAACAACTTTTAGACATGGCAACGAGCTTAAGAGACTTGGGAACATCCCCTGATAAAAAGAAAAATTTTCAAGCACAGTGGAACTACACAAATAACAGAATTGGGGTTGCTCTTTCCATGTTTGAAAAGGGAGCAGACGTTAAAAAAATAAAAAAACAAGAAGAAACACTTTACCCAAGTGCAGCAAGAAAAAAAGATGAAAAAATTGGTAAAAAAATTCTCATGTTCGTGATTTATCTTCTTG
>CAZFBE010000020.1:0-17367 GCA_964517115.1 uncultured bacterium | reverse complement strand
GGCCTCTAGATGCTATAGATCTAATAAATGGTTTTTTCTTATCTTTGCTGAATTCGAATCTTGCTCTGTCTGCAAGAACCGCACCTCCAGAAATCGAACTTGAGGGATCAACAAGAAGAAAAGCTGTATCTTCTGTTTCATCTTTTACAAGATGATTGAGTATGGATGACTTCCCAACACCTGGAGGCCCTGAGAAAACGATTGTCTTTATTTTCCAGTCATGTGCAAAAAGGCTTCTGTAAAGATTCTTCCAACCTTCTTTCCTGTTTTCTAGGAGGGTTAGCTTTTGAGGAAGAGTCAATCTGTCTTTCATTTTTTAATCCTAGGCAAAAAAAAAGGGGGGCCGTGAGGCCCCCCAGTCGTATTCGTCGTATTAATTACTAACTACTAACTTAGAAAGAAGCAGAGTAATCTACTGCCATGTGCTCATTGCCATCATGGTCAGTGTTTGTGAAACTCCAGTTTCCACCCCAAGAAAGAGTGAATCTAGTAATCTCATTAGCTGTTCCACCACCGAAACCGCCACCCCATGTGTGAGCATTAGCGTCACCCATTTGGATACTTAGACCTAAGTCATCATTAATTGCATAACCCAAAGTCATGTTAGTTCCGTCTAAACCTGCGTCGTCCATCCATTCGATGTCAAGACTTGCAGCGCCACCAAGATCCATAGATGCGGAAATCCACATTGAATCAGAAGCACCACCACCAGCGTTTGAAGTACCAAGTGTCATACCCCAACCAACCATGTCGCTCATGTCTGTTGACATACCGCTTGCACCACTGTTCTGGTCTTCCCAGATGTTTAGTGCCCAGCCGCCTAGATCATTAAGAGAGATGTGGTGACCATTAAAGTGTCCACCCATTCCCATGTCATAAGCCATGCCGTCGCAAGCCATACTGTTTCCTATCATGCCACAAGGCATAATACCTGTGTGCCAAGCACCCCAGGAGTTGTTCCAACCGACGTAAGAATGTTGCAAGTCTGCGTGACCTGAACCATTCGTTCCATCATCATCCCAACCCATAGACCAACCCCAAGCTGCGCTGAAGTTGTCTGAGATATCTGCACCGTCAGACCAAACCATGTCAGTCGCGATGCCGTCACTGTTACCGTCGTCCCAGTGTCTCACACGTATATCACCTGCATTAAGCAGGCTGCTTGCTGCAAAAAGAATCGCAGCAAAAATTGCCAATTTTTTCATTACGTTTAACCTCCGTAATCATAAATTTATGGTAAGAGTTACCTATGTTTCCTCTGTACCACATTAACCCAATTCTACTACAAAATAGGAAAAAGGAAAAAAAACCCCAAAATACTGCCTCTTTTATTTTTAATAAAAATAAAGAATTTGTAAAAAATGGCTGTTATTTATGTTATTTTTTCGATATTTTTAAAAAGCCCAATAGGGTCTATTCGTGCCTCAAGGCATCTACTGGAGGAAGTTCTGAAGCTCTTTTTGCGGGCCACCAGCCAAACAGAACTCCAACCGTTGCTGCAACAGTGAATGCAACAATGACCCCAAGCCCTGAAATTGCTGTTGACCATCCAGCATACGATGAAACAGCTTTTGATAAAAGGTATCCTAAAAAGATTCCAACCAACCCTCCAAGCACAGATATCAAGAGGCTTTCTGAAAGGAATTGAACCTGTATGTCTTTCTTTCTTGCCCCCAGTGCTCTCCTTATCCCTATCTCCTTGGTCCTTTGGATCACCGTTGCAAGGGATATGTTCATGATCCCGATTCCCCCAACAATCAAGCTTATGCTTGCAATAAGGCCCATAACAACTGAAAATATTTTTTGCAATTGTTGCTGTTGTGCAAGAAGTTCTTCAGGAACTACAACTTCAAAGGCTCCTGCAGGATGGGCTATTGATACGATTTTTTCTACAATGGCTCCCCATTGAACTGGATTTTCTCCGCTTCCCAACCTTAATATTATTTCATTTAGCCCTACAGGGTATTCTGCTGTTCCGATAGCCATGGTTGTAACTGGGATGTAGACATCTTTACCTGTGTCTCTGATTTGGACAAGAGTGACTCCAGTCCAATCTTTTGGGGAAACAACGCCAATGATTGTGTATGCAATGTTATCTATTCTTATTATGTTCCCTACCGCATTTTCTGTTCCAAAAACCAAACCCCTGGTTTTTGGACCAACAACAGCCACTTTTTTTCTTTGGTCCATGTCTACAGAATCAAAAAATCTTCCTTCCTGCAATGACAACCCTTGGATTTTCAGATAGTCAGGTGTCGTTCCAACAACCGTAACTGATATATCTCCAAAACTTCCCGGAAGCGAGACTTCTTTTGTTCTTTCGCTTGCCGCTACCTCGATACCTTCTAAATTTTTGATAGCTTCAAGATCTTTCATGTCCAAGGGCCTTGCTGGGCCTCCTGTTCCTCCCATCATCGATCCTGAAAGGCCAGAAAAACCCCAACCTCTTCCCATTTGCATGTATATTCCGGAAGTTCCAATGCCATCACTCATTGAGTTTGATTGTGCGGCAGATTCTCTAACTCTTATGGTTCCTGCACCAAGGATTTCTAATTGAGATACAGCTTCTCTTTTTGCTCCTTCAGATATTGCAAGTATTGCTATAACGGCTCCAACACCAAAAACAATACCCAAGGCCGTTAACAATGACCTGAAAGGCTGCAATCTTATTTCCGCCCAAGCTTCATTGAAGAGGTTAAAAAAGTTCATACTGTTTTTCCATCCAGTATATTGATTATTCTTTGAGATTTTTTTGCAACTTCCATATCATGTGTGACCATTAATATTGTTATCCCTTCGGAATGTAGTGTTTCGAATAAAGCCAAGACATCTTTTCCTATTTTGCTGTCGAGATTTCCAGTTGGTTCATCTGCGAGAATTAGGGAAGGTTTGTTTGAGAGTGCTCTGGCTATTGCTACCCTTTGTCTCTCTCCTCCACTTAACTCATTTGGACGATGATGTGCCCTGTGTTTCAATCCAACTCTATCTAATAGTTTTAATGCTGTTTCTTCCCTGTTAACATTTTGTTTGGAATAATTTAGTGGCAAAGCGACATTTTGCCAAGCATTCAATTGGGGAAGTATATTGAAGGTTTGAAAAACAAAGCCAATATGATTGTTTCTCAAGTCTGACAAACTATCATCATTCTTTCTCGAAACTTCTTGTTCATTTAAAAGGTAACTTCCTTTTGTGGGAGTATCCAATAATCCAACTATATTCATTAAGGTTGTTTTTCCGGAACCTGAAGGCCCCATCAAAGAAACCCATTCACCCTGCTTTATCTTTAAATCAACTCCTTTTAGTACGGGAACTTCTATTTCACCAAGAATGTAGGTTTTGTAAACCTTTTCTAAATTTACAACATTTGTCATTTTCCGCCACGACCGCCACCCTTTCCGCCACCACCCCAACCTCCTGTAGGCATGCCGCCTGAAAAACCGGAGCTATCTTCTTTTTTGGCACCCTCAATTGCTGTGCTTATGGTGCCTTCTTCGGGAGCTACTATAAGGAAAGTTTCACCATTGGAAACCCCTGATTTGACCTGTGCTTCCTGTGGCGTTACAGCTCCAAGGTTGACTATGACTTTTTCCCAGTTGTTGTTTACAACTCTGTAAACTATAGTTTGTCCTCCATCTATGAAAATAGCAGATCTTGGAAGAATTATTGCATTTTCAATAACTTCTAAAATAATCCTTGTAAGAGATGTCATTCCAGGTCTCAGGTTTGAAAAGTCATCATTTTCTTCAACCTCTTCAGAGGGTTCCTTTTTTTCATCCCAGTTGTTCGTTCTTTTTTGAAAATCTTCTTGACTCATTCCTCCTTCTTGTATCCTTTCTTTGACAAAATCAGGCATGTCGGAATTTTGAGACCTTCTTGCCTCTCTTATTTGCATTGAGTCATTTTTTTCTTGGTTTTCTAACCCTGTATCTGCTTCAGGTTTAGAAAGCAGTATTTCAGCTGCAAAACCTTTTGATTCTCCTTGAGCTGAAAAAGTGATTGAACTTGTGCCCATATCGCTTGATGCTATATCAGCAATTTTATTCAGTTTCCCTTCAAAGATTTTTCCAGGAACAGCATCAATCGTAATTAATGCAGTTTGTCCGACTTTGACTTTGTAAAGGTCTCTTTCGTTTATTTTTACTCTAACGATAAAGTCTGTTATTGCAGGAAAGTCTAGTATGGGTCTATCTTTTCGCGTTTCATCTCCTTCTTGGTATTTTCTTACCTGTCCGAACCACCCTTCGTTATGAATCATCAAACCATCTTTGTGCGCATATATTGTTCCATTTGCCAAATCTTCAGTTTTTTCTTCGACCTTTTCTTTTCTGTAATCTATTGTTTTTTGCTTGTCTATAAGGTCAAGTTCCCATTGATTTTCTCTTGTTTTCAAACTTAATTCAGATTCTTCCAAAGATTGTTGAGCTTGCAAAAGGCTGATTTCTGATTGAGCTAAATCTATTGCAGGCCTTATGCCTTCTTCAATTTCCGTTTTTCTTCTTTGGTAGTTTGTTTCTGCATTTTCAAGGTTTTTTTGCGCCATTTCCAGATTGTTATCTGATTGAACTCTTTGAAGTTCGATGGATTCTTTTAAATTTTCTAATGCGTAAATAGCACTTTCAAGTTGTTCTTGACTTTGCTTTAGTTCATCTTCTATGCCTTTTGTTTCAAAGGTTAAAACTACCTCTCCCTCTTTCACAAAGCCTTCCGGCCTAAGATAAGCAATCCTTCCATTCCATATTTTTGGATAAACATAATCATGATTCAGGCTTTGGAGTTCCCCTATGAGATCTAAGGAAATCTCCATTCTTTCCTGTTTTGACTGGACAGAAGGAAAAGTGTCTGTGATTTTGGCTTGAGAGTTATTTGATTTTGAAACTAATACAAATATCCCCAAGGCTAATAGCACAAAGTGCAATACCCTAAATTTTTTAAATGTTCTTATTATTCCTGTCATTTTCTATTCCTCCAGAAAAATTTTTCCTAAATCTTCATCTGTTAACTTCCACCACTGAATCCAAGCGTTCCTGAGGGTTTCTTCAGCATTTGTTACGCCCAGTTGTGCATTGACCAAGGATGATTCTGCAGTTAGATAGTCTTGAAGTGAATTCAGTCCTCCTTGATAACCTCTCAAGGTCGTGTTGTATGTTTCTGTTGCTAGTTGGAAAGCTGATTCTTGTAATTCAAGTTCCCTAATTCTTTTTTCAATCAATCTGTGGTTTGATGTTAAATCAAGTGTGAAGTTTTTAATTTTTTCGTCATATGAAATTTTTGCAGATGCATAATTGTTTTCCGCATTTTCCAAATTGATTTTTTCGGACCTCCTATCAAGAGGGACATCAATGGTTATTGTTGCTGTATGGGTGTTGTTGTTGTCTGTTATGTATCCAAAAGAATCACTGTCTCCATCTCCTGATGCTCTGTTTGTCAGAGATATACCCCATTTCATGTTGTCTTTGGCTTCCCTAAGACTCAACTCACTTCTACTGAGGCTAATTTCTGCAAGCCTAGCAGTCGAGTATTTGGAAAGGTTCTTTAAAGGTTCTTCCAAGTTTGGTATTTCCCTTGGTGCTGGAGGAAGGATTTCATTCAAACTTCCCCTTAACCTAGTTTCAAAACCAAGGTGAGTATTTAGATTTTCCCATGAGGATTCAACACTTTCCTCAGCACTTAAAAGAGATAGTTTCGATTGGTCTCTCTGATAGGCTGATTGTGTTAATGCCGATTTTGCTATTAGTTCTAAATTCAGTTTAACTGTTTGTTGTCTTAAAAACTCCTCACTGTTTTCAAGATTTTGTTCTCTTATTCCTAATTGTTGAAGAGAGTTTCTCAAGCCCAACCACAATTGAACAGCTGAAGATATTGTGTTTTGTTTGTTTTTAAAAAGGTTAATCTCTGACTCTTCCAAACTCCAATTGCTTCTTTTCAAGGAACTTGTTTTCATGTCTAAGCCAGAACCTTTGCCTAAAGGTATATCCCATGTAAAACTTCCTGAAGTGCCATAATTTTGAGAATCTTGACAATTCCCAAGACTCCATACATTGCAGTGGTTTAAGTTGTAAGAAATTGAAAAATCTCCTAAATAGACCGTGTCTAAAGTGAACCCAGCGTTGAGAGATTCATTCCTAGGCGATCCTTCAGAGTCAACTAGAGAAAACCCTAGGTCGGGCTTGATTGTGAATTCGTTCCTTGATCTTTCCCACTCATTAAGGCTGTTTTCATAGCTTAGAAGATTTTGAAGATATCCAGGACTATTCTCAAGAGAAATTTTTATAACATCTTTATAGCTCAGATTTTCGTGAACTTGGCTTTCGTTAAACAGAAGAGACACCAGTATGAGAAAAAATTTCATAGGACTACTATCATAACTTTTATTCTTTTTAGATTTTTAGTTTTCCAAGGTTGGAAATATCTTCAATCGTGTTTATTCCTACAGGTGAGGATTTGATTATCTCAACTCCTATTTTTAAACCTATCTCCAAGGCGGTTAGTTGTTCGAGCTTCTCCTTTTTTTCTCTTGCTGACATTTTTGAATCAGTCCATTTTCTCAGCACTTTTGAATGATATCCATAAATTCCTACATGCTCCCAGCACTGATCCCATTTCTCATTTTTTAAAAAGCTTTTTCCGGATGGTGAAATCCCATCAGAATGGGGGAATGTATTTTCTCTTGAAAAATCAATTGCTTCCATTTTGCTGTTTATATTTGCTTTTACTTTATTCTGGTTTTTGAGATTTCCTTTATAGAGTGTTGCAAGAGTAACTACATCATGTTTGTCAAGCAGTTTGAATAGTTTGTTTATGTCTTGAAATTCAACTAAGGGTTCATCCCCTTGCCAATTTATTACCTTTCCTTCAAATTCAAGTTTTTCAACGACATATGAAACTCTTTCTGTACCAGAGTTTATATTCGAAGGTGTCATTAAAAATTCAGTGTTGTTCGCTTTTGCTCTTTTTGCTATTTCATCATCATCAGTCGCAATTAGAATTTTTGAATTTTCAGTTTTTTTTGCAGCAAGTATTGTCCAGTCGATCAAGGGTTTTCCTTGTATTTCATGAAGCATTTTCTTTGGAAACCTAGTGCTGCCTATTCTTGCAGGAATTACGATTAAATTTTTTGGCATTTATTTTTTGATTATTTTTGAAAATGCCCCATTTTTCTTTCTGAGTTCTTTTGGCAACCCTGACTCAACAATTGTCCCATCGTGCATCATGATTACATAATCTGAGTTCAGTAATTTTTCTTTGTTGTGAGTTATCTCTATAACTGTTTTGTTTTTGCTGAGTTTTTTAATTACTGATTCTATTTTTTCTATATTTTCGGAATCAAGATGAGAGGAAGGTTCGTCCAGTAAAAGAATAGGAGTGTTTAGAAGGTATGCTCTAGCTAAAGCTATTCTTTGCCTCTGTCCCCCGCTTAATGTTGATCCAGCAGTTCCAACTACTGTTTTATAACCATCATCTAATTCTTTTATAAACTTATGAGCGTTAGCATTTTTACTCGCCTCCACAATCTCCTCCTCAGAGAATTTGTCCGATCCGATTGATATATTTTCTTTTATTGTTGTTGAGAAAAGGTATGGTTCTTGCGGAACATATCCAATCAACCTTCTTAAGGAATCCATTTTTATACTTTGGATATTTTTTCCATCTAGGAGAATCTCCCCCTTGTCGATTTCCCTAAGTCTAATTAGCAGTGAAAATAAAGTTGATTTTCCAGCTCCTGAAGGGCCTGTTATGCATATTTTTTGACCAGGAGAGATTGAAAGGTTTATGTCTTTAACCCCTTTGTTGTTTTTATCATATTTAAAATTAAGATTTTTAATCAGTATCTCACCTTTGCAGTCATTTTTTGAAACCTCAATCGTCCCATCGTCTTTTACCTCGTCCAGGTTTTCAATTTCCAATAATCTTGATGCTGAAATTTGAACTTCTGCAACACCTCCAAGAATCGGGCCTAATAATTTTGAAGGACCTAAAACGCCTGTGACTAATATTGCAAAATAAACAGTTATCCCTCCTATTGATCCAACATTGAAACTCAGGTATTTTGATTCGATGTAAATTGTTAGAAACCCTCCATTTTGCATTTCCAAAGCGGCCAGCCAAAGAATTAAACCAAAGATTAAACCATTAGTTAGATGGACTGTTGGAACAAGCCAAATCCTTGAAGCGAAACTCTTCAAATGGGCTTTGAACAATTCATCTGCCTTTAATTCAAATCTTTTTTCCAAACTTTTTTGAACACGAAATAAATGAACAAGTTTGATTCCCTCTATTGTTTCCCTTGTCATTTCTGTTAATTCACTGAGCTTGAATTGCATTCTTCCTGCGTGATAGTTTATTTTTCCAATCCCAACCTTGAAAACTTTTGCCAATATCGGTACAGTTATAAGGAGTGTAGCAGTGAGTTTTGGAGCTACAAGGAAAAGAACTGTTGTTGAGAGTATTATTTTCATTGGAATGATTAAAAGGTCAGAAATTTTTAATGTAAAAAAATCCGAAACCTTGTTTATGTCAGCTGACATCCTGGTAAGCATGTCGCCATGGCGTCCTTTAGTTTGAAACCAATAATCAGGGATTTTTAGCAATTTTTCAAAAATTGTGATTCTTAATTTTTTTGAGACACTCCCTCCAAACCAGGCTGACATATATTTTGCAAGATAAAGAACAAAACCATAGATTATCCACAGGCGAACTATCACCGGAGTTAGGGTTTTTATTTTGTCTGGGTTTGCTTTACCCAGGCCTTCATCAAGTAGTTCCTGAAGGAAGGTAAGACTGTATATGTTTAGTGCAGTTGCAACTTGCGCAATTAAAAAAACCAATATAAAACCAAACAAAAATGCTTTTAAATTTTTGAATAAGTAGGCATTTGCCTTTTTTTGATTTAATTTACCAGTGTTTTTCATTAGTTTCGATTCCAGAAAGAAGGATAATATTCTTTAAGATTTTACTTGTGAATAGGCAGATGTTGATACTTGCACCAGATCCTTCAGGGGATTTTATTGCCTCTAAGATTTCAAAATCTTGGATTAGAAACACAAAAATCAGAGTAAAGGCCCTTGGGGGCAAGTTCCTGAAAGGTTCTGGAGCAAATGTTTTTATTGACCAGGCTCCTTTTTCGACAATTGGGTTTGTCGATGCTGTTGCAAATCTTGGAAAAACGTTCAAAGAATACAAGAAGATTGAAGAAGAGATTTCAAAATCTTCAATATTGGTTGTTGTCGATGCAAGGTACTTGTTAGAAAGGTTTGCTCCAATTGCTAAATCTTTGAACATTCCTGTTGTTTGGGTTGCTCCAAGTCCTGATTGGAAAGAAAAAGGAGCAACCACAAGGACTAAAAGGCTCGAGGTTCTTGCTGACATGTTGTTAGTTACGGATGAAATGTCTTGGATTGCATATAGGAAAAACGGAATCTCAATACGTGTAAAGAACCCTCATTTGGATTTGGCCACAAATCACAATAAAGATTTTTTAGGATTTTTTCCTGGCAGCAGAAAGAAAGAGGTTGAAAGGTTGTTACCTGTTTTTTTAAGATTGGCTAATGAATTTAGTTCAAAAAAAATTATTATCTCCGATGCTTTTGGCCACCTTGGGGACGATTTTAAAAATTTTTCAAATGTTCAAGTTCACAAAGGAGATTCGAAGGAGATTATCCCTCTTTGTAGGGTTGCTGTTGCCTGTAGTGGAACCCTTGTTCAACAATGTGTTGTTTCTAAAACACCAGTCATATCCATTTATAAAACAAGTTCTTTAATGTGGGGGTTTTTGAGCTTTTCAAAAGCAATTGGAAAAACTCCACGATTTTGGAGCCATCCAAATATTTTTGCTGATTCTGAGATTGTTCCTGAGAGAATACAGAATTCCTGTAGTTCAGAAATCTTGCAAAAAGACATTAGGAAACTTTGGAAAGATAAAAAATCTGCTATTGAAAAATTCAAAGATGTTCGTTCAAAATATATTCTTGGAAAAGATCTTGAAGGTTGTTGGAATGAAATTTATGCACTTCTTAAAAAATAAAAAACTAATTCTTTTTGACCAGGTTTTAAAAGAAGCCCCCTGGCGTGCGGTTGGATGGAGAGATGATGATAAAAGATGGGAACTTGGGGTTCTAGATTCTTACTATTCTTTAAAGAGTTTGAATTTAAACCTTCATGAAGAGAAGCAATGGCTTGATGTTGGGTCTGGAAACGGGCTAAATGCAATTCCCTTGGCTCTTATGTTTCCAGAATGGGAGGGAGTTTTTATAGAGAAGAATCAAAAAAAAGCTTCCTGGCTTGATGAAACTCTTGAAATTTTGAATATGAAATATAAAGTTTTAAATTCAGGTGTTGAGGATTTGATTAGAAAACCAAAACAATATGACATTATTACTGCCAGGGCATTGTTTCCTCCTCAAAAATCTTTTGATATTTTTAAGAAACTACTGAAGCAAGGGGGTTCTATGATTTTGTTTTGTGGAAAAGATGCAGACATAAATCCCGATAAAAAATTTAAAATTCACATGCATGAATATCAAATTGAAACTTTTCGTGAGGATAGGAAATTAATTATCGCCACTAAGCTTTAATAAAAAATAGAATTTTAATGATGATTTTTGGTTTCAAAAGTAGCCCTAAAAAAAGAATACTTAATTTTTTTAGAAAAAATAAAGACAAAGAGGCAGTGGGTCTTTTTATTTCATCTTGGGAAGAGCTCAAGGCGATTGACAGGTTTGAGTTATTGAATTTGTGGGCAGATAAACTGAATGAAAAATCTGATAAAAAAATATGGATTTCTTATATTGAAAAGCATATTCAGGAAGGTGGAGAACTTGAAGATTTTGAAGACACCTTAAAGAAAAATATTGATTATGAATATGTTTTTGACTATAAAACTTGGATAGATTTTTATAAAGCTGACAAAAGAGATTTTTGGCTTGTTTTAGCATCTGCAAACAAAATCTTTCCAATAGAAAAATATTCTTTATTCCTCAAGAAAAAAATTGATCCTTTGGTTTTTGTTTTTCTGTCCAAGAGGTTAGAAAGCGAAAAGGAACTTCTTGAAGAGCATTTACCGTTTTTAAAGGGGTTGGTGAAAGAAGACAAGGATGATTTTGTTAAATCCTTATATGTTGAATATCTTTTTAAGAAAAAAATATGGGAAACAAAAAACCTTTCTTTGTTTTATGCCTATCTTTCCAAAAACCCTCTCAATTCTGACATTTCTGATTGGGTTTGTTCGAAGTTAAAATCACCGCTTTCAGATAAGTGGTTTGATCTTGTCAAAAAAATAGCTAAAGAAGACCCATGTGAACCAAATAAAAAACTTTTAACACGGTGCTGTGTAGAAAGAGGTGTTTATTTAGATTTTCTAGAGGATGAAATTGCTGAACTTGGCTTGAAAAACAAAAGAAACAGGTTCACTATTGCCAAAATTCTTCTTTCTTCAAAAAAACCAAAAAAAACAACTATAAAACTTTTTTGCCTGGCTGCATCTGAAGGTTTTAACGATGAAGCTTTACTTGTTTTGGTTATCCGATTTCTAGAGAGTGAGTCTTTGCTGGACTCTCTAATCTCTGAAAAAGATTTAAATGAGGAATTGATTAAACTCTTATTTTCTAGATGGGAAAAAATTAAACCTACTCATTTCAAGTTAGTTTTAAAGGTTGTAAAAAAGATGATTTTGACAAATTTCAATTTTTCAAAAAAAGATTTCAAGCTACTTTCTTCAATCACCAATGAAGAAGTTGCTTATTGGGTATCCTTTCTCGCTATTTCTTTAGAACGCTATGAGTTGTTAGAAATGACAATAAAAAATTTGAACAAAAAATCCAAGGCTTATTTTGATTACAAATTGAATTTACATTTTCAAAATAAAAAATATGATTTTTCAAAAAAGGTTTCTGATTTCGATTGGGCAAAAATTGATTCAGCTATACATTTGGAGAGTGTTTC
The DNA here is from genome assembly GCA_964517115.1 of uncultured bacterium. Taxonomy (GTDB): domain Bacteria; phylum UBP7; class UBA6624; order UBA6624; family UBA6624; genus UBA6624. Next base: position 5,430 of record CAZFBE010000020.1, on the reverse strand, counting down.
AGATGTTGATTCAGCTCAAGAAATTTATGAAAAAATATCTGATAAAAAAACTTATGCAGGGGTTTTTTCAAAAATAAAGAGAGCCTTAAGTCTTAAATCCTGTATTTCTAATTCTGATTTTAAAAAATTGGAAAAAATAACAAATGAACCCTTGGGAGAACTGCTTTTCTTAAACGGTATTTTTTATTCTTTGGAAGGTAATTGGGCGAAGTGTGAAGAATTTTTCAAAAAAGGTTACCAAGAGACGAATGACTCCAGGTTTTTGACCAGTTTGATTGAGGTTTATTTTAGATGGTCATCTAAGCTTATTGAAGATAGTAAATTTTCTCAAGCGGAGAAGGTTGTGGAAAAATCCTTGATGCTCCAGGATGATATGAGAATATTGAAAAACTGGATCCTGACAACCCCAAAAGCCTCTTCATGGAACAAACTCAAGAATTTAAGTATGAATGATTTAGACGAGTTATTTTTCTCAGAATATTTTTGGCTTGCATGGCGTGCTGGGGATTATGAAAAAAGTGATTTAATTTTAAAGAAGTGCCTATCTTCATCGGATTCAGAATTGTTTATAAAAAGGATAGCCAGATACTATTTGGAGTTGCCAATGCCTGAGGAAAAAGGTTTAAAAAATAAAATTTGGCAAAAATTACATAGTTTAAATAGGCCTTGGCTAACTACAGCAATAGCAATATCGCAAGATGAAGAAGCGCCTTTCCCAAGAGATGTCCCAAAGGGAATAGAAAAACTTTTAACAGGTTGGAGTCTTTTGAAAAATCGCCAATTTGAAACTGCACAATTTCATTTTTTAAATTTGCTTAATGGTTCACCAAGAAATTTAGGAACAGGAATCAAGAGGGGGAGAGCTCACGTAGTTTTAGGCTATTGTTTATTATGTTGTGGTGATTTTAAAAGTGCTGAAGAGGCATGGCAAAGAAGTAGTCATTTTGGAATAAGCAATTCACTAATCAACACATTGAAATTTGTTCTTGAACTTGAAAAAGGTGTTGACAAGTCAAAAAACAAGAGGAGTCCTTTGAAGAATTATGTGAAGGCTTTAAATCACCCTCTTACAAAAGATTCCGCTCAAAAAAATCTTGCAATTCATTTTACTTTTGAAGGTGATTTTATTAATGCTGGCAAATACTGGGACAGTCTTTTGGAGAATTTTTCTGGAAAAAAGAATAGGCAGGAAAAGGTTTGGCTGGACATCAGTACACAAATGTCAAATTATTGCCACAAGGCAAAACAAGGAGGTGATTTGAATTTAATTGAAATTGCAGCCCTTGAAGATGAGGTTGAAAATATAAAAAAACAATTGAAAAGCTACAGAGATTTGGGTGTTGATCCAGGAGTTACTGAAGAAGAGTTGGAAATTGCTTACTTCAAGAGAATTAAGAATTTTACTCCAGAAAGAAACCCACAAGAGTTTAGAAGGATTGAGGAGGCAAGACAGTTTATTGCAGATCCAGATCTAAGACTGAGAACTGAGCTTTTTACACAATCAGGTTTAGATAGAGAAAAGTTGTCAAAATTTCTTTCATTCTACGAATCTAACCCACTTGATTTTTTTGTTGACCTGCCAGCAGGTATTGATTGTGAATTAAGTCCGGGCTTGTTTGAAGCCTCAATAAAGAATTTTCCAAAATGCAAAAGCATGTTGGTAGAGAGCATTTTGAAAGAATGTCGAACATATGAGCCTTTTGAGGTTGAGGATGATTTGATTTGATGTCTGACTCAATGAAAAAAAAAAATTTTTCATGGACATTTTGTTTAATTTCTGAAGATTATCCAAAATCAATTATCCCAATAGTTGTTTCCTGTTCAATAGCTTTTTTTGTTGGTTTGTGGGGTTTTGGGCTTGTCGGAGCATTTTTTTGGACATTGATGATGCTTCTTTCCATGATTAACTGTTTTTTGAAGTTCGATTATCTTATTGAGGAAAAATGTCTCAAAATAGGTTATTTGAAAAATGTTGTTAAAAAAGACTTGACTTTATTTAAGGTTGCACACATTCATTCAAAAGGTCTTTACTTGTCTCCAACTGAAAAAAGAAGTTTTTATGGGAGTATGAAAGGTATTTGGATATATTTGCCATCTTCAAAAGAAGATAGGAAAGTTGCGATAAGGCTAATTTCTGAAAAATTAAATTAGGATTGTGTTTACATAATTATGCTCAGGAAGATTTTTTCTAGTAAAAGTTGGAAGGGAGACAGTGATGAAGATTTCGCTGCGAACCTTGTCGAGAATGGGCTCGGGGTTCCGTCTGTATTTTTATTAGAGGCTGTAAAACCTCTAAATACGGTCACTTCTTCTGCATTCACAGTTCTTTCTCCTTTTGGACATTTACTTTTTAATCCAGAGAAATATGATTTAATTCCAGATTTTTTTAGTGACAGGGGCAGGATTGAAGAAATGATTACCTCAATAGAAAAAGAGTTGACAAATCATGAAGCATAAAAATTTCATTGCTACAGATTGTGGTTCAACAACAACCAAGGCCATCTATATAGAAAAAAAGAAAGATGGTTATAGGTTGGAAAAAAGAGGAGAGGCTCCAACGACGGTTGAAGCCCCTTTTGAGGATGTTACAGCAGGGGTTGTGAATTCCGTTGAAGAATTAGAAGAATTATCGAAGAAAACATTTTTACTCAAGGATGGAAAGGGTGTCATTAGGCCCAATAAAGCAGATAAAGGAGTAGATGCTTACGTTTCCACGTCTTCTGCAGGCGGGGGTTTGCAGATGTTGGTTGCAGGTGTTGTTAAAGAAATGACAGCCGAAAGCGCTAACAGAGCAGCATTGGGTGCTGGGTCTATTGTCATGGACGCTCTTGCTATCAACGATGGTAGAAAAACATGGGAAAGGATTGAATTGATTAGAAACTTGAGACCTGACATGATTTTGCTATCTGGAGGAACAGATGGTGGAGATGTTAACCATGTTGTTGAAATGGCTGAAGTTATCAAAGAGGCCAAGCCAACATCCAGATTAGGTTCTGCAAAGTTGCCAGTAATTTATGCCGGGAATATTGATGCGAGAAAAACAATAAAAGAGATTCTTGGGGAGGTTTGTGATCTTTTCATAGTTGACAATTTGAGACCCAGTTTAGAGTCGGAAAATCTAGGTCCCGCTAGGGAAAAAATTCATGAGCTTTTCATGGAGCATGTTATGCAGCAAGCACCTGGCTATCCAAAGTTAATATCATGGACTGATGCTCCAATTATGCCGACTCCCGGGGCTGTTGGATCCCTTATTGAAAGAATAGCTGAGAAAGAGGAAATTCAAGTTGTAGGTGTTGATATAGGCGGTGCAACAACAGATATCTTTAGTGTTTTTTCAGAAATTTTCAATAGAACTGTTTCTGCAAACTTGGGAATGTCTTATTCAATTTCTCAAGTTATGGCTGAGGCAGGATGGGAAAATGTTATGCGCTGGGTTCCTTTTGAAATGGATGAACAGGATTTGAGAAACAGGATAAAGAACAAAATGATTCGCCCTACAACCATTCCGCAAACCTTGGAAGAATTAATTATTGAACAAGCCTTGGCTAGAGAAGCTCTTTCTTTGTCCTTTGAACATCATAAATCTTTAGCTGTTGGCTTGAAGGGAGTTCAGCAACAAAGAACAATTGCGGATGCTTTTGCACAAAAATCAGGAGGAGAATCTTTGATAAAAATGTCTGATTTAGATCTTCTTATAGGTTCTGGAGGCGTTTTGTCACATGCTCCTAGGAGGGTTCAGTCAATGTCTATGCTTATTGATTCTTTCCAGCCTGAAGGAATAACCGAATTGGCAGTTGATAGTATTTTTATGATGCCTCATCTTGGAGTTCTTTCAACGATTAATTCTGATGCAGCTGTAGAGGTTTTTGATAAGGATTGTTTAGTTAGACTCGGAACATGTGTTGCTCCAAAGGGAGATGTTAAGAAAGGGGAAATCGTTTTGAAGGTTGAGTTGTCTAACAATGATTCTTTTGAAATGAAATTTGGTGAATTGAAATTAGTTCCACTTGGCGTTGATGAAAAGTTAAAAGCAAAAATAATACCTGCAAAGAAGGTTGACCTGGGAGAAGGTTTTGGAAAAGAGGTTGAAGCCGAACTGGTTGGAGGGCAAGTAGGAATTATTTTTGATACTAGAGGTAGACCATTGTCTATTTCTTCAAATGAAAAGGAGAGGATTGAAAGTTTAAGACGTTGGCATGATAGTCTTGAACTTTATCCAGAAAAGTAACTATGGCACAGGCGTTTACTCCAGGATTAACTAGGGCAGCTGGTTTAAAGGTTGTAAAGACCAGAAGATTACCTTTGCTCGGGGAAACTTTATTTAAGGTTGGGGATGAAATTTCTGCTGAAGACGTTGTTGCAAGAACTGAATTGCCGGGACCTGTTTCAGTGCTGAAGATATCTCATCGATTAGGGTGTCAGCCGAGCGAGTTAAAAGATTTCATGTCTGTTAAAGAAGGGGATTCAATTTCTGATGGTCAGGTAATTGCACAAAGTAAAGGTTTCATGGGTTTTTTCAAATCAGAATTTAAATCAAATACCAATGGAACAATTGAGAGTATTTCTAAAGTGAATGGTCAGGTTTATGTTCGTGGAGAACCTGTTCCGGTGGAAATGAAAGGTTATATAGATGGGAAGATCACTGAGGTCATGAAAGATGAAGGTGTCAAGGTTGAAGCTGTTGCAACAATGGTTCAAGGTATTTTCGGAGTTGGGGGAGAGACAGGAGGAATGTTGGTTTTTGGAGTTAAATCTCCAGAAGAAATTCTTTCTCCTTCAGATATCACTTCCGAAATGAAAGACAAAATTGTTGTTGCTGGTGCTTGTCTCAAGCAAGAGACTATAAAAAAAGCAAAAGAGGTTGGTATTAGGGGTTTGGTTGGAGGTGCTCTTCATGATAAGGATTTGAGGTCTTTTCTTGGTTATGACATAGGTGTTGCAATTACAGGTAATGAAAACATAGGTATAACTCTTATCACAACAGAAGGTTTTGGAGAATTACAAATGGATTCAAACACTTGGGCTTTATTAAAGTCCTGTGATGGAAAAAGAGCTAGCATTAATGGAGCTACTCAAATTAGAGCGGGTGTTTTAAGGCCTGAGATTATTATTCCTACTCCTGAAGTTAAATCTGAAAAATCTGATAGCGGAGCAGGTTCTCTTGAGAGTGGAACAAAGATTGTCGTCATAAGGAATCCTTATTTTGGAATGACTGGAACTGTTTCCGAATTGATTGTTGAGCCACAAAGGCTAGAATCAGAAGCAAAGGTGAGGGTTCTGAAGGTTAAATTCGAAGATGGGAAAGAGGCTATTGTCCCAAGGGCTAATATAGAGAGGTTAGCATCTTGACCTTGAATATCCTCTTTATTTCTTCGTTTTTTAAACCAGATCAAGAAACCACGCTTTGGGCATGCCTTTTATTTATTACGG
>CAZFBE010000019.1:0-19041 GCA_964517115.1 uncultured bacterium | reverse complement strand
TGCGTACGTGCGCTCTTCGCATGTAAAAGGGGGGAGACTATAGAGGGGGGATTAACCTAAAGGTGAAAAGGGAGATAGTCTGAAAGAGGGAACTAGGAAAAAGGGTAGGGTTTTTAAATTACGGGTATGGAAAAAGGAGATTCTTTATTTGCTTCTGGAAGAGGGTATTCAACGCCTTCAGAGAATGTTCTAAGTATGTCGTAATAAGTATTTCTTTGAGCTGGGATTCTGCCCAAGTCTCTGATTAACCTCACAGCTTCATTGGGTCCAACTTTATGATGTATTCCAGTTGCTGCAATAACCTCTTCTCCAATTACGACTCCACCAAAATCATCGGCACCATAATTCATTGCCATTTGACATAATTTAGGGCCATCTGTAACCCAGCCAGCTTGTAAATGTGGAATGTTATCAAGCATTAACCTTCCAAGCGCAACATGGCGAAGATATGCTTCGCCTCCAGGAGCTTTCAAATGTGTTAATTCTGTTCCTCCTGGCTGAAAACCCCAACATACAAATGCTGTAAAACCTCCTGTCTCATCTTGCAACTTTCTTAAAACATCAAAATGCTCCATTTTTTCCATTATCGTTTCTTCGAATCCGTAAGTCATTGTGCAGCTAGAGGGAACCCCTTCTTCATGTGCCGATCTGTGAATATCAAGCCAAACATCTCTGCTGCTTCTTAGGGGTGATATGTTTTTTCTCACTCTGTCAACTAGAATTTCTGCGCCTGCTCCGGGAAGTGACATGTATCCAGATTTTTTCAATTCTGAAAAAACTTTGTTAAATGTCATTTTTTCTTTTTTTGCAACCCATTCAATCTCAGCTGATGAAAGACTATGTATTTCAACGCTAGGAAATTTTTTTCTTATTTTTTCAAATATGTTTTTAAAATCCTGAATTCTGTATCTTGGATTTACTCCACCTTGCATTAAAACCTGAGTTCCTCCATAATTTACTAATTCTTGAACCCTTGCCAATATTTGATCAATTGATAGGTCATAACCTTGTTTGGATTTTGGAAGTTCGTAAAAAGCACAAAATTTACACAGGACATTGCATACGTTTGTGTAATTCAAAACTGTATCCACAACAAAAGTTCCAAGATTGCTGGGGTTGTGTCTCAGTCTTTCTTTATTTGCCAGAAATCCCAAAAGGTTCAATGGTGCATTTTCAAACAGTTCCGCGCCATGTTCTTTTGTCAGTCTTTCTTCGTTTTCTAAAGCGTCTACAGCCTCTTTGATTAAAGGTGTTATTTTCATTGTTTTCTATCGTATCTTTCCTTTGTGATAATTGGCCTTCCCAACTCCCTAAAAACATTCCACCCTTCAAGGATTTTATTTTCTAGCTTCACACTGTAGCAATTAAGATATTTTTCTGCTGTTTGATTGCTTACACCTGAAGAAATAATGATTGATTTTTTTACCTCTTCAATATTATTTTTACCCCAAGAGTAAGAAGACATTAGTTTTTTTTCAATTTCATTTTTGAATTTTTCTGCATTTGAATTACGTTTCACGCACCAGAAAGCATAAGGGATGGAGGTTCCAGTCATTTCATGCCAGATTAGGCCAAGGTCTTCAAAAAATGCATACTTGCCATTTTCATACCATCTCAAAGCTTTGTCCCCTATGCAAAGAACAGCTTCCGAAGGTCCAGGGTCTTCAGCATTTAAAAGTTTTGGCTTTTCACCAAATTTTTCCTTCCAGATTATTTTTAAAAGAAGGGGGCTTGTAACTCCACTTGAAAGATTCCTTATCCTGCATCCAGGCAATTCATTCCATGGCCTGTCACTGAATATTCCAACGCTCATGACTGGTCCAGATGATGATATTCCCCAATTTTTTAAAGGTATCGCTTCTGGCTTTGAAATTATTGCTCCTGCAGAAAGAAGGCCAGTTTCAAATTTATCATCTTTCCAGTCTCTTTCTATCTCAACAGGAGATTTGATAAAAAATTCAAAATTATGATTTATTTTGTTTCTTTCTAAACCCAAGGTTAAAGGATACCTGTTTCCAAAACCGATAAGACTTGTTTTCATAGTTTTATTATATTTTTCTATGTCTAGAATATAGACATAGATGAAACGAAAAAAGGCTCTTTTTTTAAAAATAAAAGCTTCTAGCGGATGTCTTAAATCCCAAGTTGAATTAGGAAGAGCATTTTTATTTGGAGAGGGTTTTTCCCAAAGTTTTGAAGATGCCGAAGTTTGGTTAAGGAGAGCTTATGAAGAAGGCAGTCTTGATGGAGCATACGAATTGGCAATGTTGCTGAAAAGGTCTATCGAAAATGACGAAAAGCAAAAAGAAGCCTTTTCAATTCTTTACCATTCTGCAAGTCTCGGACATGTTAAAAGTCAAAGAAGATTGGCGAGGTGTTTTTTGAATGGGTCTGGAATAAAGAAAGACAAGCTGGAAGCAGCTTGGTGGTTTTTTGTTTCTGGACTTTTGGGAGATGGGGATTCAAGATTTATGCTTGGTCGTATGTTTGAACTTGGTCAAGGTGTAGGCGTGGATCTTGAAGAGTCAATTTATTGGTATGAGCTTGCTGCTGAAAATGGAGACGTTGATGCTCAGTTTTTTCTAGGAAAGATATTTTTTGAAAGAGGTTTTTTTTCAGATGCCGAGAAATGGCTGAAGCTAGCAAGAAAGGCTGGGGACAGAGAGGCTGCAAAAGAGTTGTCAAAAATTAAAAAAATTGAAGGAGGAAGTGTTCTATGAAGATTTCAAATATCGAGTCAATACCAGGTTATGAAGTAACAGAAGTTTTAGGCTTGGTTGAAGGTTCTACAGTTAGGGCAAAACATATAGGTAAAGATATCATGGCAGGATTTAAGTCAATGGTTGGAGGGGAGATGAAAGAGTACACAGAACTTCTAAATGAGTCCAGGCAAGAGGCGGTTAAAAGAATGACTACGAGAGCAGAAGCCTTAGGCGGAAATGCTGTTTTGAACGTAAGGTTCTCAACTTCAAGTGTTGCACAAGGTGCCGCTGAATTATTTGCATATGGGACAGCTGCGGTTATACAGAAAAAATAGGGATAATGGAAATACTTTTTAAAATTCTTGGTCAATACCTTCCTCTGGTTATTATTTTTAGCTGTTGGATTTTCTCAAAAAGAAATGACAACAGGATATTGACTTATCTCAGGGAAGAGGAGCCAAAGTACGCTGATATTCAAATTTTGAATACAAAAGAAATGCCAAAAAACCTAAATGCAATCGACTCTTCCTTGTGTACAACCCAGGTTGTTCTTGCTGTTGATCCAGGAAAGCAGTTTGTTGCCTGGATACTGACGATGGTTGGAGGGAATATTGACGTTTACCAGAAAATGCTACATTTAGCAAGGCGTAAAGCAAAACTCAACATTCGAAAACAGGCAAGGGAAAATGGAGCAAATTTGGTTTTAAAGTACAGTGTTGAAACCTCAAACATCTTTGCTGCCAATCCAAATAGTGAAAGCGGTTCTTCAGGTGCTGTTGAGGTTTTTGCATATGGAACTGCTATAAAGCAAGGTTGAGCATTTTTTTGCGACCATTCGCATCTTTAACCATCCTTCAACTATAGAATCGAATAAATGATTTTGTTATTAGGGATGGTTTTTTCAATGAGTTTAGATACCGGTATCAAAGAGCCAAAATATGCAGTTTTGGAGAAAGAAAGAAATATAGAGATAAGGGAGTATTCCGAATACGTAATTGCGAGAACATCAGTTGTGAAAGATGATAAAAAAACAGACAATGGGATGTTCATGATTCTTGCGAATTATATTTTTGGGGGTAATCAAAAAAAAGAGAGCATAGCCATGACGGCTCCGGTTATCACAAAAGAGAATGACAGCTCTTATGACATGATTTTTTTCATGCTCGATGTTGATGATGCTAATGAGTTGCCGAGTCCAAACAGCAAGGATATTCATTTGGAAAAAATGAATTTGGAAAAAACTGTTGCCATTAGGTTTGGGTGGTGGGCTACAAAATGGAGCATAAATAGGAATAGAGCAATATTGGAGCGTTACATTGAGAAAAACAATCTTGAAGTTATTTCTGAAATGATGGTTGCTCAATACAACTCACCCTGGGATTGGCCATTTTTAAGAAGAAACGATATCATCTTCCAAATTAAATAAATTTAATCCAAATGAAATCAAACAAAAAACCTAATTTGCACAGAGACACAGAGAGTGCGACAAGTTTTTTTGGAAAATGGGCTGAATCTGGAAAAGATGCAGGGATGGAAGAACATCATTCTGAATCTGTAAATTTCATGATTGATAAAATTTCAAAAAATTCAAATAGTGATTTCAATTTTATTGATGCTGGGTGTGGTAATGGCTGGGTTGTCAGAAAAATGAAAGAACACTCTTCCTGTAAATACTCTTCAGGCGTTGATGGTGCAATGCAGATGATAGATAAGGCAAGGAACATTGATCCTGAAGGGGATTATTTTTACAGTGACTTGCTTGAATGGAAGCCAAACAAAAAATATGACTTTGTTCATTCCATGGAGGTTTTTTATTATTTTAGAGATGTATCCAAAATTTTAGGAAAAATACACAAAGAGTGGCTTCGTGAAAATGGTAAGTTGATTTTTGGAATTGATCACTATAGTGAAAATAAAACGTCTTTGAATTGGCCTGAAAAATGTGGTGTCTTTATGAATACATTGTCCATAAAGGAATGGAAAAAATTACTATCAGATATTGGTTTTAAAAATATAAATTATTGGCAAGTTGGCCAAAAGAATGACTGGCTCGGAACATTGGTTTTTTATGCAGAAAAATAATCACCACTTTTCGGTAGAGGGTGATTTGTTGTATTAATATAAAACTATGCAAAACAATACTCATTCCTATATTGAAGATCCACGAAATAAAAACATAAAAATTTATATAAATGGTGAGGTTCATGACAGGTCTAACGCAAAAATCTCTGTTTTCGATAGTGGGTTTTTGTTAGGTGATGGAGTATGGGAAGGTATCCGTCTGCACAATGGAAATCTATGCTTTTTGAATGAGCATCTTGCAAGGCTTCACGATGGGGCAAAACAGATAAATATAAAAATTCCATACTCAAAAGAGCAATTAAGCGAAATTATTTATGACGTTATTGAAAAAAACAACATGGATTCAGGAGTGCATATTCGAGTCATTATCTCAAGAGGAGAGAAAATAACCCCTTATCAGCATCCTGGATCAAATCTTGGACCAATAAGCCTTGTTGTCATTCCTGAATACAAAATAGCAAACAAAACAATCAATAAACACGGAATCAGCCTAGCTTCCGTAAGCACTGTAAGGGGGACTGGTTTTAATCAGGATCCAAAAATTAACTCATTAAGTAAGTTCAACTGTATTGCAGGGTGTCTTCAGGCTATTGAGAAGAATGTAGATGAAGGGTTGATGCTGGATGTCAATGGTTACGTTTCAACCTGTAACTCTACGAATTTTTTTATAGTCAAAAACAATCAAGTAATCACTTCAAAAGGAGAATATTGTCTAAATGGAGTAACTCGAAAGAATATTATTGAAATATGCAGGGAGGAAGGTGTTGATGTCCTAGAGAGAAATTTTAGGCTGGAGGAAACATATGATGCTGATGAGTCTTTCGTTACTGGAACATTTGCAGGCGTTATTCCTGTTGTTGATATTGATAAAAATATTATAGGAGATGGCAAAAGGGGTTCTGTTACAAAGTCTCTTTTTGATTTTTATAAGAAAAAAATAGACAGACTGTATCCAAGACAATGAGTGGCAAAAAAATAATTGGGATGTGGTCTGGACCGCGAAATATTTCAACTGCACTTATGAGATCTTTTGAGAATAGGGTTGATACAACTGTTACAGATGAGCCTTTTTATGCTTTTTTCTTACGGGAAACAGGAACAAGGCATCCAATGTACCAAGAAGTAATTGATTCATATGATACGTCTTGGAGCAATGTGGCTGATGTGTTAACAGGGGTAATTCCAAACGATAAAAATGTATGGTATCAAAAGCTAATGACGCATCATTGGGTCAATAAGCAACCCCTGAAATGGATTAGTAGCATAGATAACTGTTTTCTAATCAGAAATCCAAAAAAGGTCATATTGTCTTATTCGAAAATCCATGACGAGGTTAGTCCTGAGCTATTAGGTTTGCCTCAGCAGCTCCATATATTTAATTATGCAAAGGAGCAAGGTAAAAAGATTCCAATAGTGATTGACTCAGGAGATATATTGAAAAACCCTAAATTGATGTTGAGGAAATTATGCGATCTCCTGGAGATTCGATTTTCAAACAGGATGTTAAAGTGGCCAAAAGGATTTCGTGATTCGGACGGAATCTGGAAGGAGCATTGGTATGGCAATGTAATCAAAACAACTTCTTTTTCCAAGCCTTCCACAGCAACAGAAGAGTTTCCGGATAAATTTTTAAACTTGCTAGATGAATGCATGCATTATTACAGAATGATGGAGAAATATAAAATTAATTAAGCTATTTTCTCTGGACTGTCCAGACTCCAAAAAGAACTACCGGTAAAGCAAGCCAGAAACCCTCTTGTGGAATTTGTTTGTATACAGCCATTGCAACCAATGCGGTTGTTGGAGGTTGTAGGTTTATGAAAACTGCAACTTGGCTTGGCTTTAAAAACTGTAAAGCCGTTGCCCATATGGAGTAAGCGACTATGCTTGTCAGGAATGCAATATGGAATAAACCATACCATGCAAATGGTGTAATTGTAGAAAAGTCAGGTTTTTCACCCATTAAAAATATAGCTATAGCAATAGGTAAGCCAATTAGGAAGGATCTTGAAACAGCTTCTTTTGCGCCTATAGATTTCGATATTGGAGGTATCAGTGATGTATATATTGCCCAACATACTACACCCATGAGTATAGTTTTTTCACCATTGCCAAAAGCAGAAAGTCCACTATTGCCAAGAATCCAATATGTTCCTAAAAAGGCTAAAACAAGTCCAAAAATACGAGAAAAAACAATTTTTTCTTCTTTTAGTATGAGTGAAATAATTAAGACAAAAACAGGAGTTGTGGCATAAAGAATTGATGCGTGTGCTGGAGGTGCTCCAAGAGACATCCCTTTTAGGAAAAATGCTTGATTTAGTGCGACTAAAATTCCACAAAAAATCATCCTCGGCATGAGTTTTTTTGGAATTATCGAAAATCCATTTTTATAAGTTCCAATCAGAAAAAATATAAAAACAGTAAGTGAAATTCTCAATCCGACCAATGCTGAACCCCCAAAAGATTCACTAGATATTTTTGCAACATTGTAAGTGAGTGCAGTTATTGCTAAATGAAGCAGCAACAAGAGGATAACTTTAGATTTTGGGAGATCAGAAATCTTGTTTTCTGTTGTTTGAATATTTTTATTCAGAGCTTTTTGCTAGTTCCATTAGTTTTTCTTTACTCGGAGCATTTCCGTAAATTGAATTTACAGGTATTGGCTCTCTGCCACTTTCTTTGAGTATTCTCATTAGGTTTGCTTGTGTGAATTCATTAGAAGAAAATCCCCCAGCTTCCTTTGCTATTTCTTCATCAAGGCTGGTTCCTCCAACATCATCAATGCCGTAATGAAGAAGAACTTGTGTCATTTTTGGTCCTTGATATGTCCAAAGTATTCTTATGTGTGGGAAATTGTCTAAATATATTCTGCTGATTGCACAAACCCTCGCATCATATTGTCCAGTTGTTGGGCCAACTTCATCTTGAAATTCTGTATTTTCTGGCAGAAATGCTAAAGGTATTAGCGCCAAAAATCCATTAGTTTTGTCTTGTGTCTTTCTTAGCATGTCAAGATGATGAATAATTTCTTCTTTTGTCTCTATGTGTCCATAGAGCATTGTTGCATTGCTGTTCATTCCAACCTTATGTGTAATTTCATGTATTTCAAGCCATTCTTCAGCAGTTTCTTTGTTTCTTGCGATAATCTGTCTTGATCTTGGATGGAATATTTCTGCACCGCCTCCTGGAACTGAGTCAAGGCCCCATTTTTTAAACTTAATTAATAATTCTTCAGCACTTATTTTGCATAATTTTGCTATATATCTGATTTCAATTGCTGTAAAACCCTGTATGAACATATGGGGTGCTTTCTTTTTGATCGTTTGTAAGAAATCTTTGTAATAATCAAGTTTCAACCTGGGGGTTATTCCTCCAACGATATGGATTTCCCAAATTCCGTTTTTTACTGCCCAATCAATTCTCTTTTCTAATTCTTTTTTATCAACTACATAGGCTTCTTCATGCATCTTTTTTGGATTAAAGGGTCTTTTAAAGGCACACAAGCCACAGTCAAGGATACATTCATTTGTATGGTTGATATTTGAGGTATTTCCATAAAAGGATTTATTTCCCCATTTTTTTCTTCGGATGTAATCAGCCATAATCCCAAGTGCAGTTAAATCTCCTTCCTGCATGAGTTTTACTCCTTCCTCATAATTTATCCTTTCTCCTGATTTTATTTTTTGCCAAGCCCAATAGTCAGGGTGGTTTTTCAACAGTATGTCGCCTGTTTCAGGCATCTTGAAATTCTTTTGGGATGCCCCATTCAGGGACAAGGTTGTTGTCAATATTTAACGAACTCAAAATTCTAGCAACAACGCTATCTATTAAATCTTGCATTTTTTCAGCACCTTGATAAAAGGTTGGATTTGCATCAACTATTATTGCTCCTGCTTTGGATATTTTTAACAAATTATGAAGATGGATTTGTGAAAGAGGGGTTTCTCTTGGGACTAAAATCAAAGGTCTGTTTTCTTTCAGAGTTACATCTGCAGCCCTGTGAAGAAGATTAGATGTTACACCATTTGCTATATGCCCAAGTGTACCCATTGACATAGGAACCACAACCATTCCTCTTGTTTTGTAGGTTCCGCTTGCTATTGTTGCAGACATGTCCATTCCAGGATGCCATGTGAGGTCAGTCCATTTCACATTTTTCCCGTATCTGTTTTCAATAAAGTTTTGAGCATTTTTGCCGAATTTAAAATCCAGCTCGTGACTCAGTAGGTATTTTCCCCACTTGCTCGCAACGATTTCAACAGGAATGTCCCTTTTTACAAGTTCTTTTATCAGGGTATCAGCATACATGGCTCCAGAAGCGCCAGTTATACCAATTATTACAGGTAAATTTTTCACTTGAGAATTTTACTCTTTTCTCTGGGAAATCAATTCATTTATCTTTTGGGTAACTTCTTCATCGTGTATTCCAACTCTTACTTTTGTAAAAACATATGCAATTTCCCCTTCGGGATTGACTATAAAAGTTACCCTTGATGCAAAACCCAAATCACCTAAAACTCCAAATTTTTTACTAATTTTTTTGTCAGAGTCAGCAATCAGATCAAAAGGCAATTCCTTTTCTTTCTTGAATTTTTTTTGTGTTTTGAGGCTGTCTGTGCTGATTCCTATTACGTTTATGTTTTTTTGATCAAATTTTGAGTAACCATCTCTTAAGCTGCATGATTGGGTTGTGCATCCAGGAGTGAAGGATTTTGGGAAGAAGTAAAGAACGCTCCAATCCCCTTTTAGATCTTCTGAACTTATGGTTCCGGATGTTGATGAACCTTCGAATTCAGGAATGCTATTTCCTGTTTCCAAAATTTCCCAATCCATAAAATACCCTGGCTTCACAAAGGTATCATAAACAATGGCTCCAAATAAAAATATTATGAACAATAACCCTTCAAAACCTATACCTTTGAGTATCTCTGGTAGGTCTTTTTTTACATTAAAAGGCGGTGGTTTGAGCATGTTGAATTTACTCATCTTCTAATATTGTGAATTCTTCTGAATTTTCCCAATTCCCAAAATTTTTCTTAAGGAGGTAGTGGCTGGGATTTTCCCACGATATGAGCCAACTCTGCATGTTGATTTCTGCATTAAATCCAGAAGAGTTTGCATCAGGATTTACTTCAGGACTATATGGCTTGTTTTCATAAAGAGCCCTATAGGTGATTAAGTTTTCTTTTTGAGAGAGGTTTTCGACTTCTATATTGAATGGTAGCAAGTCCCATCCAGGGCACCAATAGGCTCTTCCATAAGGCCATGTTCCAAATTGATTTGGGACAACCCCTTTATTTGGAAGGTCATAACATCCACTCCCGCTTCCAGCCTTTGGATCACTTAAGATTTCCGTAGGTTTGTCATTTACAAAGAAATGATGTGTGTGGTTGCAGAATTCTGCACAATTTGCAATGTCTCTTCCCCATCCGTGCCCCGACATGATTCCACTTATTGTGTATTTTTGAGATTCGGGATTTTTTAATAGGTAGGGTTTTTTTGATGGATTGTAGTCAAGATTAAAAGCCCCTCCTTCCCACATTTTGTAGGCTTTTACAGGTCTAAGGGAGTTATTTTTTTTAGAAAGGTAGATTTTCATATCCATTATGTAGGAAGAATTTCCTGTAGGGACATTTATTTTGAAATTTTTAATACCACCATCTGTCAAGAAAGCCAAAAATGGAGTGATGTCCGTGAGCCAAACCCCTCTTCGATGATATGCTGTAATCCATCTAGAAATCAATACATTGCATTTGCCATCTTCGCAAAGGTGTAGATTTGCTATCATGTCCCACTCATAACAGTTCTTGTCATTTTTTTCAGGACAATTCATTTCAAAATATATTTCCATATTGTTGTATTTCATTAATTCTTCGGTTTTTGGGAATTCAGCTTCAAATTCTGCATTTGCTCCCCATCCACCCGAAAGCTCAAAATTGTCCAAAAGGATGACCTCTTTTTTTGACAAGTTTTCTTTCATTTTTTCTTGGAGATTCTTTTCCCAGTAAAGATATTCAACTTCTCTTTCAACGGCATCAAGTATAGGAGTTTCACTTTTTCCTGGAGGCCTTAGCAATCCAAACTGTCTTAAAAAACCATCACTATCAATCAGGAATCCAGCCTTGTCAGCATTCCAATCATTTTTCCAGGTTTCAAGTATTTCTTCAACCTCTCCACCTATAGGCATTTTTTCGCTGTTTATAAAGAAGATTTTTTCTTTCCATGGAACCCCTGCAGCTTGTTGTTTTATTTTGCTTAGGTAGCCATCTTCTGAAGATACAAATATGATGTTTGTTTCTGGCATCTGATCAACCATCTCTTGAAAATTTGAGCTCCATAGATCTTCAGTGTAGGCATCTCCCTCTAAAAACCTCAAGAAAACAGTTATTTCTGGATTTTCTTCGTCATACGAAAAGACCCCGTTCTCTGTCTGTAAATCAAATGAACCGATTTTTTCAAAAGGTTTTGTTCCGTTGAAAAATGACAATAGCATTAAGCTTAGTAAGTATTTTTTTTTCATTAATATAACCACTCCTTTTTAAGAATTATTTTCCAAGAATCTCCACTTTCCTCATTGTTGCTATTGATGACGAGGTAAGTTGCCTCTCCATCTTTTGGATGAAGTTCAAATCTAAAGTATGTATTGATAGCATCTGAGGTATTGTTTTTCTGAATCTCTATTTTATAGAGATGAGATGATGTTGGTGTGTAATTGAAATCAAACGAATATATTTCAGAGCTTCCTGAAGAGCTTCCCCTTTCCACATTATCAAAACTCCATCCTGGGCTGAAAGAAAAATCATTTGTAATCTTGTAATTAAGCCATCCATCAAGGCTTGTTTTTTTCCCATCATACCAGTCTCCAGAATTCAAGCCTCCTCCCCAAACCCATTTGTAATCATAGGCTGAGCCAAAGTAGCGAAACCCATAATCTACATAGTCATATTCTCCTGCTGGAATTATTGTTCCAGGAAGCGACCAGGGTTCAAAATCTTGATCTAAGATTGATTTGTACATTGTGATTGAAGGACTTAAGCTCCATCCATTCGTCATCGAGAGTCCCAATGGCTCTATTGTCAAAGAATTTTCTATTAGTTGATTTTCTCCATTTGAAATTTCATTGAAGCTAACTTCATTCGAGATTTCTTGTATTTGGTATTTTTTTTCACATTCTTTTTTCCAGAAATTAATACATTTAGACAAGTATTTTGAATGTTCGATTTCGATTTTTTTAACCTTTATTTCTTCATCCAGTGATGAATATCTGTAATAACCTAAACCTGGGTCAAAATCTTTTTCGAAAATCATATATTCTGCAGATGCCGAAAAGGGGTTGCCAAAACTTTCTAGTTTAAAGTAATGAGCTTCTCCATCCTTGTTGTCATCTAGTGAGAATTGCGACCATATGTCAGCATTTAATCTTGTCCCATTCTTGTTGGTTGACTTCCATGAAACGTCGATTCCATTTGTTAGATTTGATGATTCAGAATTCTCGTTTGAGGATATGAATCCAACTGTTGTATTTTTTGTAATTTGATGTTTTGATCTGAAGATTGTGTAGTATTCATCAATGGAATTTTCAACCCATGCTGTGAGAAAGCCAATTTCGTTTATATTGAATTTTCCTGTTATTTTGGATCCAAGACGAAGTGGAAGTTGGTTGCCATTTTCGTCAAGGCCAATATTTCTGCTATGAAAAGGAAGAGCGGAACTTTTGCTTCCAAAAGAAAAAAGCCCTGAATTCTCCAGGAAGAAATCTCTTTTTTCTGGAAAAAATAGAGAATATCTGGTTATGTTGCTTTGCTGTATGTCTGCTTCTGCTTCACCAAAATCAGCATTTAAAACTGATGCAATCCTCCATCCTTTCCATGGTGCTCCTGCAATGTCAACCCCAGCATCAAAATCATATTCAGTTTTTGTTTCTTCAAGTACTTTTCCAAGTGCGAATGGTTTGAGTATCCAGGGGTTTGAGTTTGGCAGGTTTCCCATCCCCGTCATCTCTCCTGCTTTTGATAGGGTGTTAAGGCTATTGCTTTTTTCCCATCCAGTCCAATATCCAGATTCTCTATTTTCTGTATTCCAGTATCTGAAATTTATTCCCCAAGCATTATTGTCTTTGTTGTAAGCAAGTGTTGAGAATGGGATTTTTATTTCAGCACTCCAGCCATCTTTTGTCAATATTCCCATCCCTTCCCAATACCCATCCCAGTCTTGGTCTTGGCGGGATTCATTTGTTATTGTTCCATCAACCCTGCTGCCATTGGCATTAATGCCAAAATAATAACCATTCCTTTTTGAAAGATAAGGGTCAAGAACAATTTCTATTTTGTCATCGTTATAAAGCGTTTGGTCTCTCTTCTTGTAATGGTTTATTACCTTGTCTGTTTTTGCCTCATATCCGATATATAGATTTTTTTCATCTCTCCAAATAAAAAACCTAGCCTCCAATGTCCCTTTTTGGCCTTCTTCTGGTTGTTGTTGAGTCCAATCTTCAACAATTGTTGCTTTTTCCCAAACTCCCTCTTCGATGATCCCATCGATTTTCACATCTTCTTTCAAGGTAGGGGTATTTATTGTTTTTGATGCAAGCAGTAGCAAAAAAAGGAAAAATTTATTTTTTTTCATATTGTTAATGAGGCTGCAATTAGCAATAGGACGCTTATCCAGCCATTTGCTGAAAAAAATGAAGCATTGATTTTTTTGAGATTTTGTGGAGTGATTATTGAATGTTGCCACACTAGAAGCATGGTCATGAGGCAGCACCCAATGGTCCAGCTTTGACTCCAATCAAAAGCTTTTCCGAAAAGGAAAAAAAATATAGCTGCAAAAAAGTGAAAAATCCTTGAAATCAGGAATGCTTTTTCTTTTCCGTATACAGAAGGAACCGAATAAAGTCCTTCTTTTTTATCAAATGAGGTATCTTGCATTGAATAAAGGATGTCAAAGCCTGCAACCCAAAATGTAACTGCAAGGCAGATCATATAAAGATTGTCTCCCCACCCATTGGTAACTGCAATAAACCCTCCAGCTGGAGCACATGACAAAGTTAAGCCAAGCCATAGATGGCAAAAGGTACCCCATCTTTTCGTAAAAGGATAAATTGATAAAAGCAGGATTGCTATTGGTGACAATTGCCATGCAAGATGGCTTAATTCTTTTGTACAGTAACCCAGGATAATCAGGCTAAAAAAAATGAGTATCCAAACTGGTTTTTCTTTAATCTCCCCTGTCACAAGTTCCCATTTTTTTGTTCTTGGATTTTTTTTGTCATAAGGAAGGTCGATGATTCTGTTGAGTCCCATTGCCGCAGTTCGTGCTCCAATCATTGCACCCAAAATCAGTAAACTTGTTTTTGAATCTGGAAAGCTTCTCAGCCCAGCAATAACACCGACAAAAGCAAAAGGGAGAGCAAAAATGGTGTGTTCAAATTTAACAAGTCGAAGCATTGATGAGGTAATGCTCATTAATTGTTTTTGATTTTTTTAAGAATTTCATCAATCTTTTGTTGATCTATGTCAACTTGTTCCGGCCATTCTCTTATCAAGGATTCTCCTTTGATTTTTCTAGTGCCATCAAATCCGATTTTTGATCCATAACCTTCAACAGGGCTTGCATGATCAAGAACATCTACTGGACCACTATCCAAAACGATATCTCTTTTTGGATCTATGTTTGACAAGGCATGAAATGTTGTTTCGCTTATGTTCTGAACATCAACATCATCATCAACTACTACAACAAATTTAGTAAGGCTTAATAAGCCAATACCCCATATCGCATGAATTACTTTTCTAGCTTGCCCAGGGTAATTCTTTTTTATGCTTACTAGCAGCATGTTGTGAAAAACGCCTTCTGGCGGAAAATGCATATCTTTGATTTCAGGGCAAAACAGTTTAATCAATGGAAGGAATATCCTTTCTGTTGCCCAACCCAAGAACCAATCTTCTTGTAATGGTTTTCCAACGATGATGTGTGGAAAAATCGCTTTCTTTCTGTGTGTTATTAGCTCCAAGTGGAAAACAGGATATGGCCCAGGATGACTATAGAACCCAGTGTGGTCCCCAAAAGGGCCTTCTTCTTTTGTTTCATTTGGATCAACCCATCCTTCAAGTATGAACTCAGCTTGTGCTGGAACCTTGATGTCCGAATTGATACATTTGACGACTTCAACCGGTCTTTTATTAAGAAATCCTGCTAAAAGGAATTCGTCAATTCCAGGTGGAAGAGGTGCGCTTCCAGAATACATTGTTGCTGGATCTCCTCCAATTGCAATTGCAACAGGTATTTTTTCATTTTTCTTTTTTGCCTTTACTTCATGCCTTTTACCATCTTTATGTAACTGCCAATGCATCCCCAAGGTTTTTTTATCGTGTTTTTGCAATCTATAAAGTCCAACATTTCTTGCTCCTGTTTCAGGGTCATTTGTGATTGTTGATCCAAAGCATATGTATGGACCAGCATCTTTAGGCCATAAGGTTGGAATTGGCAAGATGTCTAGATTTGCAGATTCGCCCTTCAAGACAATTTCTTGACAAGGTGCTTTTTTGACAGTCTTTGGTATGAATTTACGTATTTCAGCAAATTTTGGAAGCATTGTTACAGCGTCCATAATACTTGAAACCTTCGGAGGTTTTATAAAGCCTTCTATTCTCTTTGCATGTTCATCAATATGGTCAACTCCAAAAGCACTTGAAACTCTTTCTTTGCTCCCAAAAAGATTGACCGCCAAAGGGAATTTGCTACCTTTTATGTTTTCAAAAAGAATTGCTTCTTTATTGTTCCTCGTGAAATGTTCTCCAATTACAGTTATTTCAATTTTCGGATCTATTTCTTGTTTTATCTTGACAAGGTCTTTCTTTTGTTCTAGGTTTTTGATGTAATCCGATAAATTCTTCATATAAAAATTATTCTAAAAAATTATTCCTTTCTTTGTTTTTAAATTACACTATATCAAAGTTAGATTTGGAGGTGATTATGCCCAAAACACAATCTTTAAGTTCAATTGATTCAAAAAAATTATTTAAAACATGCTTTATTGCCTTGATAGCCACATCATTTTCATTCATTGTAAGAATAATGCTTCTCGATAATGTTTGGCAGGAAATGTTTAATCTTAGTGAAACTCAAAAAGGAGAAATCTTTGGAGTAGGCCTTTGGCCATTTGCGATAAGTATTGTTCTTTTTTCACTCTTTATTGATAAATGGGGATATAGGAAAGCAATGTTTTTTGCTTTCTTCTGTCATGCTTTGCAAGTCTTGTTGCTTGTCATGGCAAAAGATTACTGGTGGCTTTGGTGGGGTTCCTTTATAGGAGCTTTGGGGAATGGTACCGTTGAAGCTGTCATAAATCCTGCGATTGCAACTGTTTACAAGAAAGCAAAAACGAAATGGTTGACAATTCTCCATGCTGGATGGCCAGGCGGTTTAGTTTTGGGTGGGCTATTGGCTCTTTTAGTTGCAGCTACAGGCTTGTCATGGCAATGGCAAGTCATTGTTTTGTTATTCCCAGCAATTGTCTATGGACTCAGGTTGAAAGATACAAAATTTCCTATTCATGAGAGGGTTGAAGCAGGAGTATCCCATACTGCGATGTTGAAAGAAATGGGATGGATGGGGGCATTGATAGTTACATGGCTTGTTGTTTTTGAGATTGGAACCAAATTTTTTCCAATTGAGTACATGGGACTATCAACAACTCAGTTGATTTGGTTGGTCACTGCTTTAATTGTTGCTTGGTATGGAAAGGTGGTTTCTTGGGCTCCTGGAAAGCCCTTGTTTATTTTCTTATTGTTGTTGATGATTCCATTGGCTACAACAGAATTAGGCACTGATGCTTGGATTAAGGATCTTATGGGTCCTGCAATGGGGAAGATTGGACTAGATGGTATATGGGTTTTGATATATACAGCAACACTCATGATGCTTTTGCGGCTCAAGGCTATTGGAGATTTGTCAAAAAGGTTTTCGCCTTTACAGATATTGGCATTCAGCTCTATTTTTGCTGCTTGTGGAATCTATTCCTTGTCCGTAAGTTCTGTTAGTCCATGGTTTATTTTGGGTGCAGCAACAATATACGGGATTGGACAAACATTCTTTTGGCCTTGTACTTTAGGCTTGGTTGCTGAGCAGTTTCCCAAAGGAGGAGCTTTGACTATTAACGCTATTGCTGCAGTTGGAATGCTTGGTGTAGGGATAATTGGAACACCTTTACTAGGAAACCTGCAAGATACACAGATATACAAAACTCTAAAAACAAACCAACCCGAATATTACCAAGAGTTTATCCTCGCAGAAAACAAAAACAGCATTTTTGGAGAATATCAGCAATTGGACCAGGAAAGCATGAAGGAGCTTGATGATAGCTTATCTAATGATGATGGTTCAGAATCATTTACAAGGCTCCAAGAAAAGAAAAAAGCCCTTACGCAATCTACAACTGAAGCTAAAAGCAGTGCTTTAAGGCTTGCTTCAATACCCCCTGTCTTTATGGCTTTTTGCTATTTTGTTCTGATTAATTATTTCAGAAGAAAGGGTGGTTATAAGCAGGTGAAGATTTAGGAGGGAAAATGACAAGACCAGTAACACTTTTTACAGGGCAATGGGCAGATTTAACTTTAGAAGTAATTGCCGAAAAGGCATCTTCTTGGGGTTATGAAGGGCTTGAATTAGCTTGTTGGGGAGACCATGTTGATGTTACAAAAGCTGCAAATGATGTTGATTATGCAAAAAGCAGAAAAGAAATTCTCTCCAAGCATGGCTTAAATTGTTGGTCAATCAGCAATCATTTAGCGGGACAGTTAGTTTGTGATTTGAATAATGATTCAAGATCTGACATGTTTGTTCCCAAAAATCTCCACGGTGACGCTGAGGGAAAGAGGGAGTGGGCAATTCAGAAAATGAAGGACACCGCTCATGCTGCAAAGAATATTGGTGTTGATGTTGTCAATGGTTTTACAGGTTCTTCGATTTGGCATATGATTTATAGTTTTCCTCCTGTTTCTGATGAAATGATTGAAGATGGATTTAAACATTTTGCAAAAATGTGGAACCCTATTTTGGATGTCTTTGATGAGTGTGGTGTGAAATTTGCATTAGAAGTCCACCCTACGGAAATAGCTTTTGACATAATCACTGCAAAAAGAGCATTAGGTGCAGTTGACAATAGGCTTGCTTTTGGTTTTAATTTTGACCCAAGCCATCTGCATTGGCAAATGGTTGACCCTGTAAGATTTTTATATGAATTCAAGGACAGAATATATCATTGCCACATGAAGGATGCTGCCTTACAACTTGATGGGAAAACAGGCATACTCGGAAGCCATTTAAATTTTGGAGAATCCCAAAGAGGTTGGGATTTTAGGAGCCTTGGAAGGGGTGAGGTTGATTTTGAAGAAATAATTCGTGCATTAAATCATATTGGATACAAGGGACCATTGTCGGTTGAATGGGAAGATGCTTTAATGGACAGGGAGCATGGGGCAATGGAAGCATGTTCTTTTGTTAAGTCTTTGGATTTTCCAAGCAGTGATAGAGTTTTTGACGAAGCTTTTGGTGATGAGTAAAAAAAGATTTTATTAGATTTTTTTATTTACGTTTGATAATGTTTTTTCACAAAACTGATTGCTTTTTTCCAAATATTCATTAAGCCTTGACTCATAGTCTTTCTTGAACTTCTCATCCTTTATTTCTTTCAGGTTTATTTTTACATTTAAGCCTGCAGATTCCGCACCTGCTTTCGCCATTAGGGCACCGGATCCAACATCGCTTGCCATTCCGGCATCCATGATTTCTGATATTTCAAAACATACATTCAATGCTTCAACACAATTTTTGACTGTTTGAAGTGGAACGTCGGTTGCTTTTTTATAACCTTCTTGCATCATTTTTTTTCTGGTTTCTTTTTCCTCTTCAGTGTCTTTTGGCATTCGCATTGCCTCTATTACAGAGTCAAATGCATTTGTGTCTTCATCAACTGCTTTGACAAGAGCGTCTTTGATTTTTTGTCCTGTTTCAGAAATCTTACAAAGTTTCTCATAGTGATTATCGAATTTCGATTTTCCTACAGAGAGGTTTGCAACCATTGTTCCCAATGCGGCTCCAAGAGATCCAGCAAGAGCTGCTACAGAGCCTCCTCCTGGAGCAGCAGTGTCTCTTGATACCTCATCCACAAAATCAAATGTTTGTTTATTTACCAGTTCACCGTCCATCACTGGTAACCCTAACACTTTTTCATCAATCTCAAAAGGAGAAACATCTC
>CAZFBE010000018.1:0-19897 GCA_964517115.1 uncultured bacterium | reverse complement strand
CTGTTGATTTTTCTGGAGGGCTGGATTCCGAGAATGCGAGAGCTTGGATTTCTGGCGCTGGGGAAACCCCAAATGAAGAAAATTTAAAAACTTTCAGATCCCACGTTGAAAAAAGAATGCCCAGATCGTTAGAAAAATGCAAGGGTAGCGTAATGCCGGGCATTTTCCCATTGTTGAAAAAATTAGACAAAATGAAAATTTCCTACGGCTTGCTAACAGGCAATTGGGAAAAAACAGGGAGAATGAAGTTAGATTTTTATAACTTGAACGATTGTTTTGAATGGGGGGCATGGGCGGATGATGCATCCACTCGTGAAGCCTTGGTTCCTATAGCTTTGGAAAGGGCAAAAGAAAATGGCTGGGAAGAGACTGGTAATGTTTGGATTATTGGAGATACATATAGAGACGTCGAGACAGCTCATGCAAACAATGCCAAATGTCTTGCTGTAATGACTGGATGCCACAATGAGAAGATAAAGCAAAGGCTCATTGATTCCAAACCAGATGTTTTAGTGCAGGATCTTTCCGACACTGAGAAGATAATTGAAATCATTATTTGAATTACAATTTCTCTTTCAAATTTTTTGATTAGAAAGGGAGGCTCGATGAACAACAATCATCATAACGAAGTGCATACAGAGAAATTTTTTGCTGGTAGGAGAACCTATTATGTGGATGTTAAAAAAACATCAACAGGTGACAAGTACTTGAAGATTACTGAAAAAAGAAAAGAGGAAGGCAGGGTTGATCGTTTTTCAGTTTTTATCTATGAAGAAGATATGAGTAAATTCTTTAACGCTTTGGACGGGTGTAAAGATCATTTTGATTTGAGTAAAAGCTTTGTTCCAGAATCACAAGATGATGGAGAAGCGCTCGAAGAGTAGCTTTTTAAAAGTATATACTTTTTAAATAACTGTGGGATAATTCCCATATCAGGAGGGTTGGCCGAGTGGACGAAGGCGGCGGTCTTGAAAACCGTTAGGCGGGTAACCCCTGTCTCGGGGGTTCGAATCCCTCACCCTCCGTTGAGATTAAAAACATGATTATTTTTTTAGTTCTTTTATTTGGTTTTTACAACCCGATAGATTCCTTTTTGTCTAAAGGGGAAAACGCGGATGTTGAAATGGTTTCTTTTTTGGAAACATACGAAACAGACAAGAATGACCTGATTCGTTTCCACAACCTTGTTTTAAGTGATTTTTATCTTGAAAGATTCGCGGAATTTCAAGACAGATGGCAGGATCAAATGGATTTAATTGATTTTGATTCTCTTGAAAAATCTGAAAAAATTGATTTCATTCTCTTGAAAAATTACATCGCACATGAACTAGAGGGTATAAATTTCAAAAAAGAAGAAAACAGAAAAACAAAAGAGAATTTTCCTTTTGTAAAGGAGATTCTTTTCCTTGAAGAGGAAAGAAGAGCATTGAGGCAGGTCGACCCAAAGAAAGCTGCTGAAATTTTGATGAATGTAGAAGAATCTATTCATGCTAAGAAAGAGGAACTTGTTAACTCAAAAGAGAAGCTAGATCCAGTTTTTGCAAACAATTCCTCAAAAAAACTAAACCAACTGAAAGCCAGCCTTTCTAATTGGTTTAATTATTACCATGGATTTGACCCCGAGTTTGATTGGTGGGTTGAAGAGCAATACAAAAAAACCAATCAGGCATTAACAGACTTTTCCTCATATCTAAAAAGAGAAATTGCAAAACAGAGAGGAGGGGATGATGATCCAATAATCGGAACTCCAATTGGTAGAGAAAAGCTGTTATCAGAATTGAGCTATGAAATGATCGCCTATTCTCCAGAAGAGATTTTAGAAATTGCAAACAATGAATTTAGGTGGTGTGAAGAGGAAATGGAAAAAGCAGCACATGATCTAGGTTTTGAAAATAGGCATGATGCTCTTGAGTATGTAAAAAATAGATATGTTGAACCAGGAGAGCAAGATGATTTGGCTGCAGACCAAATGAGAGAGTCGCTCAAGTTCTTAAAGGATCGAGACTTGGTCACAATTCCAAAACTTGCTGAGGAGTTTTGGAGGTTTGAGATGATTAATGCAAACTCCCAGAAGTATTTCCCATTTGCTTATTACAGTGGGCAGTCAATGGGGGTCGCATTTTCAACATCTGAAATGGACCATAATACAAAACTTCAAAGCATGAGAGGGAATAATATGCATTTTTCTAGAAATGTAACTCCTCATGAATTAATTCCGGGGCATCACCTTCAAAGCTTCATAGCGGCAAGAGAGAACACCCACAGGAGAATGTTTTACACCCCGTTTTATGTAGAAGGCTGGGCACTCTACTGGGAGTTCAGGTATTTTGATTTAGGCTGGGCAAACACTCCAGAAGACAAAATGGGGATGTTGTTTTGGAGAATGCATCGTGCAGCCAGAATAATAGTCACAATCAAATACCATCTTGAACAAATGAATCCAGAGGAGATGATTGATTTTCTTGTAGATCAGGTTGGACATGAGAAAAACAATGCTACAAGTGAAGTGAGAAGATATATTGATGGAAGTTATGGGCCTTTGTACCAGTGTGGATACATGTTGGGGGGAATTCAAATCAGGGGTTTGCATAAATCCCTTGTTACAGAAGGGGGGATGAGTGAAAGAGACTTTCATGACCAGGTGCTCTCGGTTAATTCCATACCAATTGAGATGGTGAGAGCTTCATTGTCAGAAGTTGATCTTGATAGAAGTTACGAGCCAAGATGGCGATTTTATGACTAGGGGGAATGTATGAAAAATCCAATTATCAGTTTAGCAGTATTTTTATTTGTGATGTGGCTTCATGTTTATGGCCATGCGCAAGTTGAGCAAGGAGGCCCTTGGTGGAACTTCTTTTCAATAGTTGTTGCCCTATGGTCAACAACATGGCTTCTTGTTTCAAAGGCATGGAATAATGTTTCAGAAAGAAATATACCAATGCTTGAAATTCTTTCAAGAGGAATTTTGGCAATTGTTTTTGTAAAACATGGAATTGGCAAGGTTCTTGCTGGCCCATCAGGGGATCTTTTCATGTTTGTTGTTGGCCTGATTGAAGTTGGTGGAGCATTAGCAATGATTGTTGGTCCAAAAAAGTTGAGAATGTGGGGAGCCTTGGGGCTTATGGCAATTATGTTAGGGGCAATTTTCAAGGTTCACTTCAATGCAGGGTACTCAATGGGGGGAGGTTGGGAATACCAACTCCTGCTCTTCGCTCTTTCTTGGGCAATATACGTATCTTCAGGTGGTTGGTGCCCATTGTCTAATATTGCTAAAAAACTTTATTCTGGCAGTGGCGGTTGTTGTTGTGGAAACGGGGAAGACTGTTGTTCTTCAAAGGAGGCTTGATTACGAAAAAGAAAAAAGAAGGCTTTACAAAAAAAGATGTCAATACAGGGATGCTTGTTCTGGCTATGATTTTTTTCCTCACTGAACAAGCAGCCCTTGGAGCAGTTTTCCTAGTTGCTTCTTTGACTTCATTGAAAGGTGAAAAATAAAGTGGTTTCCAGAAAATTTATAGACGACATAAGGAAGTTCAACTCAATGTACAAGTTGGACATGCCATCCAAGCCAAATGTCCGTGAATTGGGAACACTTAAGGGGTTCCAAAACATTATTGCTGAAGAGGTGGATGAGGCAGGGGATATTTTCAAGATGTACAAAAACATCAATGAGTCAAAAAATCTCTCAGAAGAGGAAAAGCTTGAGATACTTACCGCAGTATCTGATTGGCTTGGTGACATTGTTGTTTACTGCTTCACTCAAGCCCAAAGCTGGGGCCTCCCCATGGAGGAAATCCTGGATGTTATCATGGAGTCAAATTTTTCAAAACTCGACCAAGATGGCAATCCCATCTATGACGAAAGAGGGAAGGTTTTAAAGGGTCCCAATTACTGGAAGCCTGAACCAAAAATAAAAGAAATCCTGAAGAAAAAACTAGAAGAATAAACATTTGAAAAAAAATCCTTTTGTAGTTGTTTTGGGAACTGTGCAGGATGGGGGGTATCCTCACATTGGTGCATCTGAAACAAAACAAAAAAGATATTTTCAGGACTCAAAACTAAAAGAAAAGGTTTCTTGTTTAGGGATTGTAGACCCCCTAGCAAAGAAGAGTTTTCTTATAGACGCAACTCCACACATGCCCTATCAACTAGATAAACTTTCAAACCTTTCAGGGACAGGTTTGTCAGGTGTTTTTGTAACACATACTCATTGGGGCCATATAGGTGGTTTTGGATGGTTGAGCAAGGAAGGATTGAATCAAGGGGATTTTGATGTTCTTTCAAGTCAAAAAAACATAGAAATAATTAAAAGTTATTTTGAATTATTTGAATTCAAGAAAAACATTTCTTTTGAAGAAATAAAAGACAATATGGTTTTTGATGCAACAAAAAACATACAAATCAAGGCAGTCAGTGTCCCACACAGGGCAAAAGGGGATACTTTCGGATATCTGGTATCTTCAGAAAGAAAAATCGGGTATTTTCCAGATTGCGACAATGTCACCAGCTGGAAAGATACCTTCTTGAAGGTTTTAAACAGTGTTGACGTTCTTTATCTTGACGGAACATTCTGGAGCAGTTTAGAACTTAAGAATAGAAATCCAGAATCAATTCCCCATCCTTGTGTTGAAGACCTAATCGAGGAATTTAAATTTTTAAATCAGGAAACAAGAAGAAAAATCAAATTCATACACCTTAACCATACAAACCCCTTGCTTGATAGGGGAAGTTCAGAATATAAGAATTTAAAAAAATCCGGATTTGGCATTGCTGAAGAGGGGGAGGTTATTTTTTTATGAATACAAACCTTGTTGATGAAAGTAGAACCCTGACAAAAGGATTGAATGATTTGAGTTTTAGCAAAGATTTGATAATCTATAACCCGCTTGAATATGCAGTCGAATCTCATGAGTTTTATTTAAGCAGGTATGGAAAATCAAAAAAGAAGATACTTTTTATGGGAATGAATCCGGGTCCCTGGGGGATGGTTCAAACAGGAATTCCTTTTGGTGCGATTGACCCTGTTAAAAACTTTCTAAAAATAGAAAAAAATATAAATGCTCCAAAAAAACAACATCAAAAAAGGCCAGTACAGGGTTTTTCTTGCAAAAGGCAAGAGGTTTCTGGATCCAGGTTGTGGTCTTGGGTTGAGGCTCAATGGGGTGATGCTGAATCTTTTTTTTCTGATTGCTTCGTTCACAATTATTGCCCACTAGCTTTTTTTGATAGTGGTGGGAAAAATATCACTCCTGAAAAACTCAACACGGTTGAAAGAATTGCTCTTGAGGAAATTTGTGATAATTTTTTATTAAA
Organism: uncultured bacterium; assembly: GCA_964517115.1. GTDB lineage: Bacteria > UBP7 > UBA6624 > UBA6624 > UBA6624 > UBA6624. The sequence continues at coordinate 14,584 of CAZFBE010000018.1, read as the reverse complement.
GATGGTTTCCGTTCTTGGTTGTAAGTGGGTTATTGGGGTGGGTAATTATGCTGAAGCCAAGGCAAAAAAAGTTTTTAAAGATAAAGAAGTGAAAGTTGGGCGAATATTGCATCCTTCACCAGCAAGCCCACTTGCCAATAAGGGGTGGGCTGGTTTTGCTACTGAAAAAATGATTGCATATGGCCTAATGTGAAGGCAGGGTGATTCTTCAGTGGGTGATTCTTTCTGCTGACCAAGAATAACGATATTGTTTTTCGTCTGAAAATTTCCATTTCCCAAACATAAAGCCTCCATTTCTGCTTAAAGAGAAGTAAACCTCCCCGGTATTTGGGTTGGAGGAATCATTTTGCCAGGTTGCTTTCAATACTTTTTGGTCATCTTTTCTTGTCATTTCTCCAGTGAATCTACCAACTTCTAGCCCGGTTTCTGGGTTTGTATACACCCCTTCATAATAAATCTTTCCTTTCTTTTTTACTTTTTCAATCTTCATTAACCCATAAGAGGAATCCCATTGCCCTTCAAATTTTGGGGTGAATATGTTTCTATATATAGAAGAGTTGAAAAGTTTCTTTTCAAGTGTATTTTCTTGAGTCTTCAGACTGCTTAAATGAAGAGGGTGATTAAGCTGCGTCTCTCCTTCGATGTTGGCTATTCCCAATGTGATTTTTGTATCTTTTTCTCCCCATTCAATTTCAACAGTTCCAAAATTTTTATCAAGGAAAGGTTTTTTGATTCTGTTCCAATTAGGGGCAACTCCGCTCCAAACGTTTGTTAATCCGCTTGACGTTAGGTCATAGAGGGGATAAAGGCCTTCTTCTTCAGTCATGGAAAGTTCAGCCCAATGCGTATCTCCACTTAAAAATATAACGCCTTCAGCTTCTGTTCTTTTTATCAATTGGATCATCCTCTCTCTTTCAAGAGGCATATTTGCCCAAGCTTCCCATCCATTAAATTCAACCAAAAATTGAGTACTCATACCAAACAGCCTGATTTTTGCCGGTATCTTTAATTGTTTTTCAAGCCATTCCCATTGCTCTTCTCCAAGCATTGTGTCAGTTTCTTTTGCTGTTGGCGTGTACGACCCCATAAATCTTTGAGACATACGCTCAGTTCTGCCTGCTGAAGAAAGCCTTGTTCGGAAAGTTCTTACATCCAAAAGGATGATTTGGACCCTTTTGTCCTCAGGTCCAAAAAGATATGAGTGATAGATGCCAGGGTGATCCCATCTTTCAGAGTTTTCTGGCTCTTCAAAAAAATTCAACATTACTTTTTTAGATTCTTCTTTTTTAGGGTATTCAAGACCACCATCATCGATGCCATAATCATGATCATCCCAGGTTGCGATAACGAGAGAGTTTTCCTTCAGTTCTTTATAGCCAGGCTTTTCTCCAAGTTTCTCGTATTGTTTTTGAAGGTGCTCCATATCTTCCGTATCACCATAAACATTATCTCCTACAAACATGAATACATCAGGATTCCAAGAATTAACAGCTGACCATATTTCTTGTTTCATATTTTGATTTGCACAAGACCCAAAAGCAATTTTCGTAATTATTTTTTCAGGGAATTCTGTTGTTTTGATATTTGTAAAATTAAACGAGAAAATAAAAACCAGTAATAAAGAATATTTTTTAATCATGATTGTTATTTTAAGTTAAAAAAAATCTGTAAATTTAAGGAAACTTATCTTCTCTTTTGAAGGTATACAGTTTAGTTACCCTTTTTGGGGAACGAGCCTTCATAATCCTGACGAGATTTTGTGGGCGTATTATTAGGAGGTATTACTATGTCTATAGACAAATTAAAAACTTTAGCACAGACTGCTCTTTTTGTGGTTTTGGCAATTGGTATGTGGAAGGTCCTTGACGCATCGGCGAATTACATCATGAGCGCAGATGCAATGACAGGCCAGGTTGACGGAATTCTTGTTGAATACAGAACTGCTGTAGGGGATGTTGGTGAAAAGCTAAGTTCAATGATGGATGCACAGATTGAAGTTGTTGGAGCTATTGAGCAGAGTGTTTCTGCATCAACTTCACTGATCGAGCAGAGCAAAAGCAGAATTACCTGGGCGGCAGAGATGTCCGAAAATCTTTTTCCTGCCGAAGCTCAAGCTAACATTGGTGAAATGTTGAGAATGGCTGTTTCAGCATTAACAAATGCTATAAATTATCTTGTTAATAACCCGAACGATGTACATGGTGCATTAGAAGGATTATTTACTGCCTGGAGGGAGGCAGCACCTATGAACACAGCGGTGCAAGATATTCAAGCTGCTGTAGATGGTTGGATGGGTACAACTATCGAACAAGTAGACGCTCTTAACGAGTAGCTCTATTTACATTTCGTTAAAAGGGAGGGAGACCTCCCTTTTTAACATTATTCAAACCAAGGTTTCCCTAAGAGTTAGAATCTCGTGAATGAAGCCTTTAAGAATTTTGGTAATGGGTTTGCCAGGTTCTGGAAAAACATATTTTTCCGAAAGGTTAACAGCAAAATTGGGCTGTGCTTATTTCAATGCAGATAAATTAAGAAAAATGTCTAATGATTGGGATTTCTCAGATGAGGGCAGGATGAGGCAGTCTAGAAGGATGAAAATATACAGCATGTTTGAAAAAGAGAATGGAAGAACGTCTGTATGTGATTTTATTTGCCCAACAAAGGAGACAAGGGCTCACTTCAATGCTGATTATGTTGTTTGGGTTAACACAATCAGCGAAGGAAGATACGAAGATACAAACAAGATATTTGAGCCTCCGTTAAAGGTTGATTATTTAATTACAGAAAAAAATGCAGAAAAGCATATTGACATAGTGGCAGGTGCGATAAATGAGTTTTGATTGGAAAAAGCCAACAGTAGAAATGCTTGGCAGATGGCAACCATGGCACAAAGGGCACCAAGAGCTTTTTAAACGTTGTCATGCTATTACAGGCCAGGTTTTAATAATGGTCCGCAAAGTGCCAAAAGACAAAGAGGCGAACGAGAGAGTTCCGGGCCAAGATGACAACCCTTTTGATTTTGATGAAGTTTGCAAAGGGATTATCAAGGGTTTGAATAAAAGCAATTTTAAAGAAGGGAAAGATTACATCATAATGCAGGTCCCAAATATCGTTGACATCTCATATGGTCGTGGTGTTGGATACACTTTTACAGAACATGATCTTGGGAAAAAGGTACATTCTATAAGTGCCACGGAGATTAGAAAATCAATGAGAAAAAAGGGAGAATTTTGAAATACTTCATAATCAGTCAACCAAAATCAGGAACATATCTTTTAGCGAATCTTCTTGTGGAGTTTGGAATAAAACATTCATATATGCATATAAGGGAAGAAAGGTATGAAAAATACGATCCAAACAATCTTGACGAATCTGCAAGGAACCCATCAAAATATTCTTTTAATTCTCACTTGGAAAACACTTTAACCTTGATTGAAGAAGGAAGCCTTGCTGTAAGCCATTTGGAGCATAGTGAAAAAAAAGTCGAACTTCTAAAAGATTTTAAAAAAATATTAATTACAAGAGATGGAAAGGAGATAAGAGAATCAGCCAAAAGGTGGAAAAAAGATTACAAGAGGGGCAAGGGGATGCCTCCGAAATATGATTACGAAGCTATCGAGCGGTGGAAGGAAGAAGAAGACGTTTTTCATCTTGATTTTGGCGATATTATAAATATAAATAAATCGAAGTTAGATGAGTTACAAAAACATCTTTTTCCGAGAAGAGGAAATTTGTACAACAGTGAATCATGTGCAAAAAACGCCATGGCAAAAGATTCAATAACAAAAAGCCAGTTTAGGGGAACTGAAAAAAAAATGGTTACCACATTTGAATCTCTTCAAATCAGGTTGTCAAAATCGTTTTCCAAACTGTTTAAGAGATAATCTGATTCTTTTTATTTTTCCAGTTTTCTTTTTGTTTTTAAGACCTGAAAAGATTCTTGGATTATCAATATTGCAAGAACAAAAATACCAAGACCAACCAGAAGAGGTTCCCATTGTTGTGCCGTATAGAAATTTTTCAGATTAATAACCATTGCCCAGATTGTCATTGAAAAGAGGAACATCATCGGCCAGTAAGTTAGCCAAGTTGGTTTTTTTGCCTTCGCCAACCAAACAGTTATGACAAGCAGGGCCAAACCACCAAGGAGTTGATTGGTTGTTCCAAAAAGAGACCAAAGGGTTAACCCTGCTGGCTTTCCTCCAATTTTCATGAATGCAAAAAAAGCTATTGAAACAACAGCAACAATTCCAGCAATATATTTATTTCCCAATTTTTTAATCTTGAAGGATTTTCCAATCTCTTCAACGTTGTATCGAAGAAGCCTTGTTGCGCTATCCAGGGTTGTCATTGCAAAAGCTATCGTTACAACAGCTACAAATGTTTGAGAAAATGTTACATCAAGACCAATGCTTGAGATCATGTTTCCTCCGCCAACAATGAAAGAAGATAGAGCTCCTCCTTCTATAGAGTTCCAAGCTGCATAGTTTTTATTCCAAAAATCCTGGCCAACACCCGAAGTGCAAGCAAGTATGACAAGAACAGCAAAAGCTCCCTCTAAAAGCATGGCTCCATAACCAAGCATTTGACTATCAGTCCTTTTTTCCAGCTGCCTAACTGTTGTTCCGCTTGAAACAAGGCAGTGGAACCCAGAAATAGCCCCACAGGCTATTGTTATAAACAAAAATGGGAACATGGAAGGGGCTCCTTCAACAACGGGTTGTATTGCTGGAGCAACCATTTGGAATTTTTCTTGGCCAAAAAATAACCCCAATGTAATTGCACCTAAAAATACATAAAGTTTGTATGAATTTAAATAATCTCTAGGGGTCAACAATAACCAAACAGGTAAAACGCTTGCAAACATCGCATAAACAAGCAATATTGTTATCCATTGTTCAGATGTTCCCCATTCAACTGGATTTTGGATTCCTACAAGTATTAAACCAAGATTTAAACCCACACCGATAATGGAGGCTGGAATAAGCGGTACACCTAGTTTTTTTAATGCAATTCCAAAAATCATTGCGACTCCTATCAAGCCAAAAACAGGAATTATTACTTCATGAAATTTACCAAAAAGTCCAGCTATCAGTATTGCAAAAACCCCCATTGCAAGAGCCAGCAAAAAGAAGATGATAATTAAAAAAAGATTTTTTGCCCTTTTTCCAACGATTTCTTCTGTAATGTCACCAATACCCCTTCCCTTGTAATCCAAACTTGTTGCAAGTGCTCCAAAATCATGAACACCTCCAATAAATATAGATCCAAGCACAACCCAAAGAAGAGCTGGAACCCATCCCCAAATTACAGCAATAGCAGGGCCGACAATAGGCCCTAGTCCCGCAATACTTGCAAATTGGTGACCAAATAAAATCCATTTATTTGTTGGGACATACTCAACACCATCATCTCTTTCAACAGCTGGGGATTTTTCCTTGTTGTTGATTTGAAATATTTTTTCCCTAAGGAAATTTCCATAAAACCTATAGGAAGCCAGTAGAAGAAAAAATGAAATAATTGCAATTAACGAAGCATTCATCAGGAAATTGCCTTCATTGAATCCAGCAAAACTTTAACTACTTGATTTTGTTGTTCTGGTTTAATTTCTGGCCATATAGGAAGGGATAAAACCTCTTTTGATAATTTTTCTGATATTGGGCAACTTGGAAACCTGTTTTGAAAAACAGGCAATTTGTTTGCAGGTATTGGGTAGTACACCATACTGACAACCCCCCTTTTCTGCATCTCTTCTTTCAGGGCATCCCTGCTCATGTCCAGGATACGCACTGTGTATTGGTGGAAAATATGTCCACAGGTGATCTCAGGAACAAGGATGCCCTCTGTCCTTTTTAAGAGTTCCTCATATCTTTTTGCAGCCTCTCTTCTTTGTAGGTTCCATTTGCTAATGTGTTTGAGCTTGACTCGTAAAACTGCTGCCTGGATTGCATCAAGCCTGCTGTTATAACCAAGCAATTCATTGTTGTAGCGTGATTTTTCACCATGCTGTCTGAGCATTCTTGATTTTTGAGCAATTTCGGGGTCATTTGTTGTAAGCAACCCCCCATCTCCAAAAGCAGATAAGTTTTTAGTTGGGTAAAAAGAAAAACAACCAATGCTTCCAAGCCCTCCGGCTCGAGGATCTCCAGCACCAAAAGCCTGACATGCATCTTCGATTATTGGAATACCTTGACACGCTTCTTTTAAATCCGACATATCAATTTTTTCATTTTTGGAACCTGCAATTCGACCATAAAGGTGGACTGGAATAACTGCTTTTGTTTTTTTTGTTATCAGCTTTTTGACTTCGTCTACGTCAATGTTAAAAGAATTTTCCTCGATATCTGCAAAAACTGGATTAGCTCCAACCAAGCATATTGCCTCAGCGGTTGCAAAAAAAGTAAATGGGCTGGTTATAACCTCATCACCTTCCCCCACATTCAAAGCCCTTAGAGCTATTACAAGAGCATCTGTTCCAGAATTGAGACCCACAGCATGCTTGACTCGCAAGTATTCTGCTGCTTCTTTTTCAAAGGATTCAACTTCTTCACCAAGAACAAAATTTCCTTTATCCAATATACGTGCTATTGCTTTATCAAGATCTGATCGAATACTGGCTGTTTGTTCTTTTAGGTCTATTGGCGGGATGAATAAATTTTTAGACATGTTTTTATCTTAATATTTTTTTACAAGTTTTTATATTCTGGATTGATATCTTTGTGTACTGTTTTGTATCCGTAAGATTCATTGATGATATTTGTTATTCTTTTTGAAGCGTGACCATCACCGTAAATGTTTTCATTAAAATGAATTTGTTTTTTTCGAATTTTGTTAAAAAAATTATTAAGGTTTTTTTCAAAAATTTCTTCTTCTCTCCCCAGCAATACGGATATTTTGTCATCAATGCTTTCTTCTCTTTCTGTAAAATCTCTTGCGATCGCTAAAGGAATATTCAATGTTGCTGCTTCTTCTTGAAGCCCCCCTGAATCAGAGATAATAAACATTGATTTTTGCATTATTCTTAATAGGTTTTCATAATTTGTTTGTTCAATGATGCTTATATTCTTAAGCGAGCCAAGAACGGGTTTAACGATGTTCCTTATTGAGGGGTTTAGGTGAATTGGAAAAACAAATTCAAGATTTTTGTTATGTGTTGCAAAATTAGCTATTTTTTTTACCATCCCTTTTAAAAAGGGAATACTGTCTTGTCTGTGTAGCGTAATTAAAACCTTTTCATTTTCGAGATAATTTTTACATTTATTAACTTTTACATAATGAACAGAATCAACAACGGTGTTTCCAGTAAGGTATATTTTTTCTGCAGGGACCCTCTCTTCTAGGAGGTTGTTTTTTGCAATTTGTGTTGGGGCAAAGTTAAAGTTTGCCATCTGGGCTATCAAAACCCTATTTATCTCTTCAGGGAAAGGTTGATCTTCGCAGTGGGTTCTTAAGCCTGCTTCTATATGCGCTAAAGGTATTTTTAGATAGTTGCTGACTATAGCTCCGCTAAGTGCCGAAATAGTGTCCCCTTGAACAAACAGACAGTCGGGTTTTACTTCTCTTAGTTTTGATTCAATCTTCGTTATTGAATCCATAAGAAACGAGGTCCATTGTTGTTTTTTCTTCATCAGTTTCAAATCAAAATCTGGTTCAATTTTGAAAATTTTAAAATTCTCTTCCAATTGCTCCTTGTGCTGTCCTGTTGAAATGAGCATTCCTTGATGCCTTGTATTTTTGATGAAATCTTTATAAACTGGTGCAATTTTTATCAACTCAGGCCTTGTCCCAAACAAGAAAGCTAAATTTAAATTATTCTTCATTAAATATAATCCTAGAATTTATCATATGAATCCTTTGTATAAATATGTAAGCATTTCAAAAAAATCTTGTGATTATTGTAATGAAGAGGGTTTCGAGGTAATCCAGTCAGTTAAAGACAAGGTGATTGAAACATGCCCAAAATGTGATTCAAAAGTTGAGAAGGTTTTTGGAAGGCAGGCAAAAAAATATACAACAGAAAGAAGAATGAACTATTCACAAACAAACCAGGATCTAAGAAGGATGGGGTTAAAGAAATACAAAAAAACGTCAAAAGGCTACAAAAGAGAAGCTTAGTTTTTGTAGATGCCAATTATAGAAGGGTGATTTCTTAATTTACTAGATAACTGTTTAAAATTTTCATTTTCAGGGCCCTTTAAGCCTTCCGAAACATCGGCAAGGGGGAGTATTCCATAAGGTCTTTTTAGTCCTGGGTTTTCAATCCATTTATTATTGAACCAAACAATGTCTAGATCTAATGTTCTGGGCTCATTGGGGTCTTCAGATCTTTTTCTACCCGAGTTATCTTCAATCTTTCTCAATAGTGTTTTCCATTCATTAAAGGTCATTTTTGCCGATACTTTTATTGCCCTGTTAATAAAGTCAGGAGCCTTATTGGGGCCTTCTGCTTTTGTTCTCCAAGATCTTCCAACCTTCTCCAGGGTGCAGTGTTTTTCTAAAATTTTAACTACTTCTTCTGTCCAATATTCTGGATTTATATTTGTTCCGAGCAATATTATGAGGATGGACATTAAGGCCTTTTGATTTGAACCGTTACGCTATCTGACCACCTCAATGCACCCATTTTTGTGACAGTGACTGTCGTGCTTGATATTTTTGAATTTTCTAAAATCGCTTCACTTACCAACTGAGCCAATCTTTCTATTGTTTTTATATTTTCAAGATCTTGTAGTTTCAAAATTTTCTTATTTACTACCTTGTAGTCGACAGTCTCTTCAATCTTGTCTGATTGTCCAGCTCTTGACAAATCGCATTCAAATTCATAACCAAGCATGATTTCCTGTTTGTCTTTTCTCTCCCAATCCTCTATCCCAATTACCATTCTGAGGGATACTCCTCCAACACAAATTTTATCTTTCATTTCTGAGTGTCAATTTTACATGCCACAGCTATTTTTATTTTGTCATTTTTAGATTTGATTATGTCGATTATTGCTGAACTTACATCTTCTAAAGTCCCAGCTTTTCCGTCAGGAGATTTTTCAACTTGTTCACAAAATTCCTCTAGGGTACCTGATTTTGGAGGGAGTATGGGGCCCATAACTACAAGGCCAGTTGTAACATTCTTATGGGTATTAGAAACAATTTCAAGCAATGAAACAAGGCCAGATTCGCTCACAGTGTATGCTAGATGTTTTTTGCCAGGATTCAAGGCTCTTCTATCAACCATGCCTATTATTCTTTTTTCTTTTTGTTTTGATTTTTTTAAAAAAGACTGAGTCAGGATGAAAGGGGTTGTGAGGTTGATGTCCATATGGGCTCTCCAGCTTTTTATCGTAGTGTTTTGAATATCTCCATTTTGAAAATGACTTGCATTGTGTATAAGGATATCGATATCCCCAAATCTTTCTTGAACCTCTTGAAAAAATTTTTTTATTAATTCAATTTTTGAAAAATCGCAATAGATTGTTTTGATTTGATAGTCCTCAGAAAGAACATCAGCTTCTTCTTTGCTTTTGTTGTAATGAACAATAACATTCATTCCCAAATCTGACAATTTTTTTGCAACACTTGCCCCAACCCTGGTTGCTGCGCCTGTGATTAAAACTGTTTTATTTTTCATTCTCTTAAATAATCATTCTAGGATTCATATGAACAAGTGAAGGCCAATTTAAAAGGAAAATTTTTAATTTCAAATCCAAAATTAGAGGATCCAAACTTTAACGGTTCTGTGGTTTTGATTGTTGAGCATGATGAAAAAGGGGCTATGGGGTTTATCTTAAACAGGCCAATAGGTTCATTGGAAAAATCAGAGGTGAAAAACTTTTTTGTTTTTGAAGGAGGCCCTGTAGAAAAGGATTTATTTTGGATTCTTTCAAGTGAAAAGAATTTTGATTTCCAAAAAATAAAAACAGGCTTGTATTATGGACAAGGGGCTTTTTCTTCGAAATTAAAGTCCAAATTTTTTTCAAAAAAAAATCTAAAATTTAAATATCTCCTAGGTTGTGCTTCATGGGTAAAAAACCAACTAGAAACAGAGCTCGATTCTGACGTTTGGATTGTTGCGGAGGCCGATTCAAGAGAAGTTTTTTCATTGGATGGTGTTGAGATGTGGGTTCGTACAATATCAAAAAAAGATTCAAATTTCAAATGGACAAGGTCTTTTATTGGGAACCCAGACAGAAATTAACTTTACCCAAGGGGTGGCGGAGAGTGTGGGATTCGAACCCACGATACAGGTCATCCCCGCATACACGCTTTCCAAGCGTGCGCCTTCGTCCACTCGGCCAACTCTCCTTGTCTAATTGAAAAAAATTCTAACTCTTATACAATAGGTTCTCATGGCGAAGGTGATTTATTTAATGAATGGCAAAAAAACCGTTCTCGAGGTTCCAGTTGGCGAAAGTCTTGCTCAATTTGGAATTAATAATGGTTTGGATATCAAACATGCTTGCGGATTTAATTGCAGGTGTACTACTTGTGCTTGCAAGATTAAAACTGGGACAAGCTTTGTAAGCCAAAAAATGGAACATGAGCAAGAAAGACTTGAGATGAAGGCTGTTCGTGGGGATGTCCGCCTTTCTTGCCAATGCGTTGTTGTCAAGGATGGAGAAATTGAAGTCGAGTTTGAAAGCGTTTCTTCAGAAAAAAAAGAAGAAGAAGGAGACACGGTTTTTAAGTGAAAAAGGTTTTATTAGTTTCAACATCCCTGAGCGAGAGTTCTAGAAGTAGAAAGATTTTAAATATCGTTAAGCAGAAAATGGAATCATCCACTGTCTCAGTAGAGCTTGTTGATCTTAGAGATTATGAGTTGCCTTTTTGCGATGGAAGGCACCCCCTTTCCTCTTATGGAGAGAATGCTGTTAAATTGGATGAAAAAATAAAAGATGCTGATGCTTATATCTTTGGGATGGCTGTTTACTGTTATTCAATTAGTGGTGTTTTTAAGAATTTTATTGATATTTGTTGTGGGGGGATGAGCAATAAGCCTTTCGGGATTGTAGCCGCCTCAGGGGGAACAATGTCGTATATGGCTGTTGAAGATTTACAGAAAATTTTATCTTTTGAGGTTCGTTCAATCCCTTATCCACAAGTTGTTTTTGCGGCAAATGAGCATTGGGGTAAAGATGGAAAAAGAGACGAAGGGCTTCTCGCGCCGATTCCTGAAAGGATAGATGATTTTGTTGAATCTTTTCCTAAATTTGTAAATGGTTTAAGTTCTTAATTTTTTGGAGAGATGCCAGAGTGGACGAATGGGCTCGCCTGCTAAGCGAGTGAGCGGGGATGACCTGCTTCGTGGGTTCGAATCCCACTCTCTCCGTTTTCATTACTCTTCTTGAAGTTCTTCAAGATTGGCCTCATCTAGAAAATCTTTAAAATCATCGCCTTCATTTTCTTTGTTCTGAGATTCAGGTTGTTTGTTTATCAATGCTTCATATTGAGACTTATCTCTTCTTGTCAGCTCAAAAACCTCTCGAGTTGTGAAAAATGGAGAATGAGTTCTCAATGCAATCGATATTGCATCACTGGTACGACTGTCTAATTGGATATTTTTCCCATTTATGACAAGCGTGATTTTTGCATGATACGCACCTTTTTTTACTTTGTCTATCAAAACCTCTACAACTTCATGATCAGCAACTTCAACCAAACTTACAAAAAGATCATAAGGAGAAGGTCTCTCTTTGAAGTTGTGAGTTAACCCCTCTCTAACAGCTTCTGCTTCACGATGTCCAATAACTATAGGAATAACAGATTCAGGTTCATCACTAGATTCAAGAAGAAGTAAATTTGAACCAGGTACAGCATGAATCCCCGTTATAAGGTAAGCAACCCTTAGGGAGATTCGATCGTTCGATTTATCAACCATATTTTTTTCTAGATTCGAGTCTTTGGTTTTTTACCTTTTCTGAGATTGTCGAATCTTCAATGCCCAATATCTGACATGCTAAAAGCATCCCATTTTTTGCATTGTTTATCCCAACAACACCAACAGGTATCCCAGGAGGCATTTGAACCATTGCCAAAAGTGAATCCATCCCCGCAAGAGAGCCAGAAGCAACAGGAACGCCAATAACAGGTTTTGTTGTATGGGAGGCTATAACACCACACAAATGTGCAGCAAGTCCTGCAAAGCCGATCCAAACTTTTATGTCATCATTTTCATTGATTGCTTTTTCAAGCAAGTCGGGAGTCCTGTGTGCAGAAAGAATGAATAACTTATGAGGAACTTCCAATTCCTCAAGAATTGCTATACCTTTGTCAGCAACACTTTTATCCGAAGGTGAACCTAATACTATTCCAATCATTTTAAAAACCATCCTTATTTTTTTTCAAGATACTATCAATTTCATTTTTCAATTTTTTTCTTTTTAAACCACGAGTTGTTCTTCTTGGCCTTAACGACCTCATTCCAATCCAAAGGAGCAAGACGAAAGAAACAAGCAAGATTGTTGGAAAAACTAATTGATTGTTCATTGTACTGAGTAATTCTAGATGACTATTTGAATGCTTTTTCTAATAATTTTTGATTTGCGAAATGCCCACCCCTAACACTTAAGAAATCTCCAAAAAACATCTTGCCGGAAAGATAGATATCTCCTATCAAATCTAAACATTTGTGAGCCGGTATTGAGATACCAACAGGGGGCTCTTTGATTATGTTGACCGAATCCGAAATTTTTTCGGAATTTTCGTTAATTGTTCCTAGTTCCACAAGTTTCGATATTTCTTCTTGAAAAATGAAAGTTTTTGCATTCAAAACAACATTTCTGTCATTTTCTTTTGACATGTCAAAACTTTCATAATAAACAGGAATTCTTGGATCTAGATGATGGTAAAGAATCGTGAATCGTAATTTTTTAGATGGCCTCCAGCATAGAAGAATGTCGTCTTGTTCGTAAATGATGGTTTTTTTGGGAATATAAACATCAACATCTTGGGCAAGTTCTTTCATGCCGGTTTTTTCAAAGAGTTTAAACCAGGAAATTCCGCCCCCATCAAGGAGTGGAAATTCAGGGAAATCAAGTTCAATAAATGCGTCAGTTAAGCCCCATAGCCTTGCTGCAGCAAGAAAATGTTCAGTCATTTTAATTTCAATTTTTTCATTGAAAACACACGAACATCGATGAGAGTGCTTCCAGTTTTCGCCCAGCTTGACGGTTTTGTTTTGGTTTGAAAAAACAATTCCTTGATCATGAGGAGATATCTTTACATTTATGTTCTTGCCACCAAAAACACCGAGCCCGCTAGCGGAAATGTTTTTTCGAATTGTTTTTCTTTTCATTCGGAGTCTTGATTTTTATTTTCAAAACCGATTTCCGGAATTGAATTTATCGGACTGTCTTTAAGACTTTTTTCCTGTATGAAAGAGTAAACAAGAAGTGCTATCAGGCCTACAACTGTTAGCCCAATCGTTAATTTCATAAAAATTTTCGAGGTTCTATAAACAATTGTTAAAAGCAACCCTAAAACAATAATAATTAACAATTCTTCCCATTCTCTTGGCCATCCCCAAGACAAATTCCTGAAAATTTCAAACAAACTCTTCATATACTTAGTGAATAAAGGATAACATAAAACAACTGAATATGAGATTGGCAATAATAGGAAAGTATGGGCAGTTAGCACAGGCTGCACAAGCTTGTGCACAAATAAAAAAAATAAAATATGTTAGTTTTTCGAGAAAAGAATTCCCCATGCAAAAAGCACTTTCTTTTGAGCGGCTTGATGAATTTAGACCCACGCACGTCCTTATTGCATCTGCCTATACTTTTGTAGACAAGGCTGAGGAGGATCAAGGGCTAGCCTTGGCAATAAATTCTTTCTCCGTGGGGCAGCTTTCTGAATGGTGCATTCGGAACAATGTGAAATTAGTTTATCCTTCAACAGATTATGTTTTTGACGGTAATGCTGGAAATTATAGATTTTCAGACAAGGTAAATCCAGTAAATTTTTATGGAAAAACAAAAATGCTTGGAGAGGTTGAGGTTCAGAGGGTTCCTGGAGCAATTATTGCAAGAACTTCCTGGCTGTATGGAATTGGCCCCAACCATTTTCCCGAAAAGATAATTCAGGCTGCACGAAGGAACAAAAAAATAAATGTTGTTGATGATCAAATTGGATCACCGACACATGTTTTCGATTTCTCTGAAAGAATTTTCGAATTAATGAAAATAAATGCAGAAGGTATTTTTCACGTATCTTCACAAGGGCATGTTTCTTGGTTTAATTTTGCTTCCAGGATATTGGAGCTTAAATCAATCAAGACGGAGATCAAGCCAATTTCTACAGAAAGTCTTGGATTGTCTGCCAAACGCCCTAAAAGGTCAATCCTTCTTGAAGACCGGTGGAAAGATTTAGGGCTTGAAAAGATGCCTCATTGGGAAGATTCTTTCAAGAATTTATATTTGAAGTACAATTTTTAGGTTGGCTGTTTGTTTTGAGTGGGAGGTTTTTTATGAATAATAGATTGTCAGATAGTTTTCAAAAGTTGGGATTTTTTGTTCTTGTGTGCTTTTTAAGTTCTTGTGGAAGTTCTGATTTTGATCATGGTTCGTGGAATATAAGCGGGAATGGTGGAAGTT
>CAZFBE010000017.1:0-20425 GCA_964517115.1 uncultured bacterium | reverse complement strand
CAGCTATTAGATTTCTCAATTCCTTTGGGCTGTGGCATCTTGACATTGCAGTTTCCAAAGTTATCAAATTAGCAAAATAATAATCCCTCAGACATTGGTCCATTGTTTGCATTCCTTCCTTCTTGTGGGTCATCATAGTTGATTGAATCTGATAGATCTTCCCCTCTCTTATGAGGTTTCTCACGGCAGGAATACCTACCATCATTTCGAAAGCTGCTAAACGACCATCTCTATCTGCCCTTTTCAAAAGGGTCTGAGACATGATGACCTGAAGACAGTTTGCAAGCTGAGCTCTAACCATCTCCTGCTGTTCCGCGGGGAAAACATCAATGATTCTGTCTATAGACATGGGAGCATTGATAGTGTGAATTGTAGCAAAAACCAAATGTCCAGTTTCAGCTGCCGTAATTGCTGCACCAATTGTTTCCAGATCCCTCATTTCCCCAACAAGAATAATGTCTGGATCTTGTCTTAAAACCCTTTTCATGGATTCCGCAAATGAAAAAGAATCTGTTCCAATCTCTCTCTGATTCACAATTGATTTTTTATGTTTATGAGAAAACTCAATAGGGTCTTCTAGAGTAACAATGTGCTTTGGGCTTACTTCATTGATGTGATTTAGCATAGCGGCTAAACTTGTTGTTTTTCCTGATCCTGTTGGACCCGTAACCAAAACAAGCCCCCTTGGTTCGAAGATTTTTTTCTTTATTATTTCTGGCAAAAGAATTTCTTCCATTGTTGGAATCCTCAAAGGAAGCGCCCTTATTGCAAAAGCAACTGATTCTCTTTGAAAGAAAAAATTGCACCTAAACCTCCCAAGCCCTTCTTGTTCGTATCCAAAATCTAACTCTTTTTCGTTTTCAAATTTTTTCCTTTGCTCCTCTCGAATCATTGAGTAAGCCAAAGTTCTAGTATCTTCACTTGTTAAGACAGGGAATTCTTCAAATTGCTTAACTTCTCCAAAAACCCTACAGGAAGGTTTCGCTCCTACTGACACATGTAAATCACTCCCATTTTCTTCATGAAGCCTAACCAAAAGCTCAAGAATTGTTTCTTTTATTGCCATAAAAACCTCCCATTAATCCTTAACAAATGGAGCAAGCATTTTTGGGGCTTCAGCAAGCTCTGGTACTTTCTTTTTAGTTGTTTCTGCACCTGCTCCCTCTTCAGACCCTTCGTACTCCCCACCAATTTCAATTGCAAGTTCTTCCGGAGGACAAACCCTAAAGAGTTCGTCTAAAGAAACCTGTCCGTCAAGAACTCTCATAAGTCCTGACTGGAACAATGTATCCATTCCATCACTAATTGCTTGTATCTTAACTTCCTTCTCACTGGCTCCCCTCAAACACATATTTCTTATATTGTTTGTCATTACCATCATCTCGAAAATCGCAGACCTTCCTTTAGAGCCTGAACCATTGCAAAATTTACACCCACTAGCATTGTGCACAAGCGGCGGATTGTCTTTTTCATACCCAACCTTCTTCAATATAGGACGAAGTCTATCAAATTCTTCTAATGACATCTCCTCATGTTCTTTACAATGGTCACAAAGTTTTCTAACCAACCTTTGAGCAACCGCTCCTGCTAAAGTTGCATTAACGAGGAAAGGCTCTATCCCCATATTTGTCAACCTCGTAATTGAAGATGCGGCATCATTAGTGTGTAACGTAGAAAACACCAAATGTCCAGTAAGAGAAGCCTGAATAGCCATTTCCCCAACCTCAAAATCACGAATCTCACCAACCATCATTACGTCTGGATCTTGCCTTAAGAAACTTCTCAAAGCAGACTGAAAAGTTAGTCCAACCTTGTTGTTTACCTGAACTTGGTTTATTTTGTTTATTTGATACTCAACAGGATCTTCAATTGTCGTAACATTTATGTCGTCACTTGCAATTCTTGACAAACTTGCATTCAGTGTTGTTGTTTTTCCAGATCCCGTTGGTCCTGTTAGCAAAATAATCCCATGTGGCTTCTTTAACAATTCAACCCATATACTCTGTTCTTTTTTGGTAAAACCCAAATCTTCAAGGGTCAACATTGATGCAGACCTGTCAAGAACACGGGCTACAACCTTTTCACCATTGACTGTAGGGATGGTAGATACACGAAAGTCAATTTTCTTCCCATTTATTTCTTTAGCTATCTTTCCATCCAAAGGCTTTCGCCTTTCTGAGGTATCCAAATTTGAAAGAATCTTGAAACGTGCAACAACTGCAGATAACGCTGTTCTTGGAATATCCATCATTTTTTGAAGTATTCCATCAACTCTGAACCTGACTTGAAGTTTTGTTTCTTTTGGCTCCAGGTGAATATCGCTCACCCTCATTTCTACAGCACTTGTAAGCAAGCTCTCGACAAGTTTAATTATCGGAGCATCATCGACATCCATTGCCTTGCTCATTTTTTCAAGTTCCTCGGAGAGCATTCCGTCAGCACGTCTTTGATCTTCGAATTCCTTTACAGCTTTTTCAGCTTCATGGGCCTTGCCAAAATACTCATCAAAGGCACTCTTGTAAGACTCTTCGCTCGTGATCAAGGGCTTAACAGCCTTCCCAGTTGAAATTCTTATGTCATCAATTGCGATTACATTTAATGGGTCCACCATAGCAACCAACAAAGTCCCGTCAACCTCTTTTATTGGAATTGCTTTGAACTGTTGAATTTTTTCAACAGAAAGCAATCGGGCAATTTTCAAATCTATCTCCTCTTCATAAAGATCAATCTTTTGAATTCCCATTTGCCTGGATAATGCATCTAATATTTCGTCTGGGGTCGAAATCCCCATGTCGATGATTGTTTGTCCAAGTCTTTTCCCTGTTTTTTGTTGGCTGCCTAAAGCTTCTTTAAGCTGGTCTGAAGTAACCAAACCCTCATCAACCAATATATCACCAAGTCTTTTCATAAAATTCCTCCAACTGTAATAAGAATTATAAGTTTAAAAAAATGAACTTTTTCCATATAAAAGATACTCATAACTTTTCAAATCATCGATTATGGACATTTTTTTAGATTTTGAGTACCATCTAAGTGCAAATTCTCTCAAGGTTTCATTTTTAGATTTAACAATTCCATCCTTCCGTGCAGACAGTATCCAATTTTTAATTTTTCGAATTATTATTGATTTTCTTGAAAAAATATTTTTATTTTTTACAAAAACAAAAAACAAGTAAAGGCAAACAAGAACAAAAATCCCAATCAAATATTTTTTTGCGCTTGCCCAAAAAAAATCTAGCTGATTGCTCCAAGTTAAAAATTCAAGATTTTCAACCAAGCCATCCACTACTTTTTTAACCTGGCTAAAAGTGCCGAGTTCTTCATTCCCAATTTGGCTATTTTCGAAAAGTAAAGTACTTTCGGGGGTTGGGTCTATAGCCCTCCATCCATAATCAGGAGACCAAAACTCGACCCATGTATGTGCATCCTTGTCACGAATTAAATAACCTGCTTTCCCAGCTATCTTTTCTCCCTGCTGATAACCTCCAATAACTCTTGTTTTTATATTTAAAATTCTTCCCATTACTGCAAGCGAAGAAGCAAACATTTCACACCATCCTTCCTGAGATTCAAAAACAAACCAATCTGTAGATTCTTCCCCTTCGGGCAAAGGTGTTGTTTCTAACTTATATTCCATATTTTCTTTTAAATAAGTGGATATTTTTGTCATTTTTTGCCTTTCATCACCATCGCCAGAGATGGAAAAAACCAACCCTTTAAGCCTTTCGGATAATTCTGGCAATGAAGAATAATCCATTTGATTGTTTTGGACATTCAACCTATCCCGATTAAAAGAAGGGGCAACAAGTCCACTTGAGTTCAATACAACACCATAATTTTGTTCTACTTCAAACCTTTCTTGGTTTTTCATCTTTAACTTTTCGCTTTCTATTAAAACATTTTCAACCTGGTAAGAAAAACCTTCCTGTGTTTCAAAGGGAGCTAAAACCGAACCAGTAGGAGATTGGTTTAAATGCACATTTGAAATTGTTAAAAAGTTATTAATCGGACCAAAAGAAATTCTCTTTGGGATCCAGGGGGTAAATAAAAAATTACCATGGCTTTTTAAAAAGGTTACAGACCTGCTAAGCTTAATCCACTGCTCATCTTCTTTTTCAAAATCAAAATACCTATATTCCTGTGGAGTTAATTCAAAGCCATTGATTGAAGGGTTTGAATGAATTGGTTTTGTAGACATTCTTGAAACCTCCCAGGAGCTTCCAGTATATTTATCAAAAACAATACCACGCCAATAAGTTGGAGGTCCTACGACTTCCATAGCAGGATCTTCACTCAGATGAACAGCCTGCTTTGCCTTTAGGCTCAAATAAGGGGAAAAACCAGAGTAAGAGCTTCGTGGAACAATGTCAGAAGAAAAATTTGTATATCTATATGGTGTTATATTCTCTATTCCAACTTGAACATTACCCCCAAGATTTCTAATTATTTTCGAAGGAGCAATTGCCTCTGAAAGTAGGGTAAGGCCAAAAACAACAAAAAATAAACGGAAAACATACCTCTTAAAAATAGAGGACCATTCTTTCTGGATGTTTTTATCATCCCCGATTCTTGAAAGCATGGGACATCCAGTGATAAGCCCGATAATAACCAAAGATAAAACTATTGCATTTAGAGAAAATAGAGAAGATGGAGAAACTCCTGCAACAAAAACAGCAACACTGAATGGTATGAGTGTAAAAAA
The DNA here is from genome assembly GCA_964517115.1 of uncultured bacterium. Taxonomy (GTDB): domain Bacteria; phylum UBP7; class UBA6624; order UBA6624; family UBA6624; genus UBA6624. The sequence goes on along the minus strand of CAZFBE010000017.1, from coordinate 15,723 downwards.
TTTAATATCTCTAGAATTAACAAGTTTAAATGTATACAAGATTAAAAACAAGGGCAATAAATCTGAGAGAAAGTCATAAATAGATATTGCACTTTTTATTCCCTGGGATATTTTCAAGTAAAACAAAATCGCAGCACATATCTCAACTAACCAACCAGCAAGTTTTGCCCATTTTGTTGTAGAGATAAATCTTGAAAACAACAAGCCCAAGATACAAGGTCCTAAAATTCTCGACAAAGACATCCCCAATCCATAAGATTGTGAAAAAATTATTGATGTAGTTAAAATTGAAAAAATTAGAAGGACCTCTAAAGAAAGCCTTCTGTTGCGAGCCTGAACAAAGAATCTATTCATTTTGTTTTTCAGGAATCCAATATTTTTCACTCTTTTTCCAAAGAAAAGAGGGAGATTCTTTTGGTATTTTCTCCTTCGGAACAAGTATCCCGAGCGAATTTGATGGAATCTTTGTTTTTGAGGGGAGGATGAATAAAGAATTTCCAATATTCTTTTTTATCTTTAAGCTTTTCTTTGAAAAGTCTTTTGGCAAAACTGCCAAGTTGTAAAAGATCTTTTCCAAAATAGCTTCACCTTGGGCTGGAGGGATTCTTAAAACATCCTCTCCTTCATAAAAAAACCCAATTGGGAATTTTTTTGAAGACCAAAATGAGGCCCATGATGCAGCGATTGCTATAGCATTTTCCCAATGAAGAGAAGATTGCCAGCCTCGATTGCTTAACCTTATATAAGCACCTACGCCTTCATGATGATGAAACTTTTTAACCATCAAATTTCCAGTTTTTTCTGAACTGGTTCTATCTATTTTTTTTAAAGAATCTCCAAAAACATACTTTCTAATTCCAAAAAAATCCTGACTTGTGCCTTCTCTATCTACAGCGCTTCCGTCCTCTCCGCTAAAAGGAAGACCAAATCCCACTGGTGTTCTTTTGTCTATATTTATTTTAATTTTTTGAGGATAAATTATTATTTTTTCTGGCTTTTGAAAAGATAGCTTCCTGCTCACGAGCCCAAAACAATCTTTCCACACTAAATCAATATCTAAACCCTTACAAATTCCTCTTTTTTCCCTGGTGAAGCTTCCAAGGACTCCTTCTTTTCTAACAGCCTGATCCCCTCCAGGTACAAAAGTTTTTATTTTTTTATTTTTTTTATTCCTGTAGTTAAGATTTAACCCAGACCAACTTGCACCACCAAGATCTTCTAGCAGGTAACGTACAGAAATTATCTCATTAACAAAAACCCTTTTTGGGAAAACGACCTTTAAACCTTCAGGATCATTTTTTGCTTTTAATTCTAAAAATCCTGAAACTAAAAGTGAAACCAGAATAAAAGAGAGCATCTCTAAACCCACAATCGCCAAAACATTATGACCAAACTGATACAAGATAAATGAAAGGAAGATTGTCGCTAAGCCCTGAGGAGTAAATCCAGGCTTAGATTTTTGCATCAGGCTATAGGTGCTGGAATTCGAGAAAGTATTTCTTTTATCTCATCCTCACTATGGTCAAAAGAACCTGATTCATCAATCATCCTATGAGCCAAAACAGGAATCGCTAAACTCTTTACATCATCCGGAAGAACGTAATCCCTGCCTTCGAGCCACGCTTTGGATCTAGCAACCCTTGACAATACTATAGCGCCTCTTGTGCTTACTCCAATAAATGTAGTTTTTTTTCTTGTTTCTCTTACTATTTCAACTATGTACTTTTGAACAACATCACTGATATGAATTCCTCTTGCCTCTTTTATACACTCTTTAACCTTCTCTGAATCAATCTCTGGCTTTAGTCCGTCTAGAGGATGGGTGGTATTTTGTGAATTTAAAATATCAACTTCTATATCTTTGCCAACATACCCCAAAGTCACACGAGCGGCAAACCTATCTAATTGAGCACATGGGAGCTGAAAAACACCCTCATGCTCAACAGGATTCTGAGTAGCTATAACCAAAAAAGGTTCTGGTAAGATTCTTGTTGTTCCATCAACGGTAATTTGCTTTTCCTCCATTGCCTCAAGCATTGCAGACAGTGTTTTTGGAGATGCTCTATTAATTTCATCTGCCAAAACCACACTTGAAAAAAGCGGGCCTTCCGAAAAATCAAAACCAGACCGATCAGCTTTCATCACTGTAGATCCTGTGAGATCACTTGGAAGCAAATCAGGAGTCATTTGTATTCTTTTGAAATCCAACCCCAAAACAGTCGAGACAGCTTTCGCTAAAACGGTTTTACCTGTCCCTGGAACATCTTCAATCAAAACATGCCCTTCCGCAAACAAAACAGTTGTAATAAGTTCTATTTCATTTTTTTTACCAAAAATAACTTTGTTTAATTTTGCTAATAGTGACTTTATTTTCTCTTGGTTTGACATAGGGGTCCAATTTTACCGTTTACACAGCTCCTTTTTTATTTAAAACTGCAGGAATTGTAAGAATTAAAATCCTGAAATCCTCCCAAGGGGACCAATTTTGGACATACCATGTATCTAGCCTTACTCTTGCATCGTAAGAAAGATTGCTACGTCCTGAAACTTGCCATAATCCAGTAACACCAGGCTTTGCAGACAAAAGAAGATCTTGCCAATCTCCATACCTCTGAAGTTCTTCATTAACAACTGGCCTTGGGCCAACAAGGCTCATATCTCCCAAAACAACATTTAAAAGTTGCGGAAGTTCGTCTATGCTGGTTTTTCTCAAAAATTTCCCCAAACTCGTTACACGTGGATCGTTTTCTATTTTGTGATTTTCTTGAAATTCTTTCTTTAATTCGGGATGTTTTTGCAAAACTTCTTCAATTGTGAAATTCTGCATTGTTCGAAATTTAAAAAGTCCAAATTTCCTTCCAGATCGACCAAGTCTTTGGTGCATGAAAAATGGATTTCCTCGATCTGTGATAAAAATCAGGAGAGCGACCAGAAACATAGGTGCTAAAAAGACCCCGAAAAGAACCAATCCAAAAACCAAATCAAAAAACCTTTTTGCAATTCTCGCAGGTAAACCAACAAGTGAAAAATGATCTCCCATAAGAGGTAATCCGGTTTCGTCAACAGAAACAAAACCGTACCCTTCTAGCCTTGGTAGGGTTTTTACCGGAATGCCCCAACGATATCCAGCATACTTGATCAACCTTAAGTCTTCCCAGTTGGTTGTTTCTTCAGCAATCACCAAATAAACAAGTTTTCCCTCTATCAAGCTTTCAATTTCTTTGACCTGTCCTAAATCAACTTTAATAACGTCAGTTTGAATATACCTGATATTAAAAATATTTTTTACAAGATCCCCCTCTTCTTTTTCCCCAAACCACCAAACTTGTGTTTTTATACCTCGTACCAAAAGGGCTTTCCTGTAAATAAAAGACAAGAAATCATGATTAAGCTGAAGGGCAACTATGCCAAAAGCCCACCAGGAAAAAAACCTTGCTGCAGGAGCAAGGGGGAGGAGGAATACCCCTTGAAGAAAATCCTCCGCTACATTATCAGGAAAAGAAAAAACAAAAAAACCCCTCAAGAAAAATAGCGTACATAAAGATATAGTTAAAGAAGAAACCCCTAAACTCCAAGAAGAAAAAGGCCTTAGATGTTTTTTGAGTGGAGAGTAAGCCTTTTTATAGGATTTCCAAAAAACACAAACCAAAGGGATAAAAAAACCGCTTAATGGGACTTCTCCAAAATGCACATGAACTACACTTGCAAAAGGATTGAACTGCTTGATGACAAAAAGGTCCCATAGCCATACAAGCAAGAGGTAATCAAGCAACCCATGGAAGATTTTTAAAATTTCTCTTTTCATTATCTAGTCTTTTTTCTAATTGTTGATTTTATATTTTTAACAAACTCCTTTGTAGAAAATTGCAAAGCTCTTTGCCTGCAAGCCTCTAAAGAAATTTGTGAATCTTCCAATTTTTTAACTGCATCGTTTAAGGAGTCAGGGCAATCTTCACTGTAGAAAATACCATTAACCCCATCTTGAACAGTCTCAACAACGCCTCCTTGCCCCAATGCAACAACTGGGGTTCCACATGAAAGAGCCTCAACTGGGACCAACCCAAAATCCTCCACTGAAGTAAAAATAAGGGCTTTTGCCCTTCTGTACATATCTCTTAATTCTTTATCTGAAAGATCAGATAAAAAATTTATATTTGGATATTTTTCCAAACCAGGGTAATCAATTGTTCCTGACCCAATGATGGTAATTTTTTTTCCGCTTTTTGCAAAGGCTTCAATTGCTGTATTGATTCTTTTGTAAGGAACAAACCTGCTAACTAAAAGATAATTTATTTTTTTTATATCTTTTTTTGGTGTGAAAAAATCCGTATTAACTGGAGGGTATATTACCTTCGAATCTCTATTAAGTGTTTTTTTAATTCTTGCAGAAACAAATTGAGAAATTGACAAAAACTCGTCCACGTTATTGGATGATTTTTGCTCCCATGCTCTAATTCTTGGTTTTATAAAATCAAAGAAAATTTGTCCAAGGTGACCAAGTGAATTTCTGTATACTTCTTCCTGATCGCTAATCCACCTTATAGAGCTGTAGCAATAACAATAATGATAAGTTTCTTCGGAAACATTTATGCCCTTGATGAAACCATGGCAATTGGAAACATGTACATCTGACCTAACGGTTGGTAAGTTTCCAACAGCTCCTGGACCCAATATTGGAACTATTTTTTTGTAGTACTTTTTTATGTTTGGAAAACTATTTAAATAACTATAAAAAACTCTTTTCTCCCCCAGGGATTTTCTCCATTTTTTTTCATCTGCCCATAAACAATATAAATCAGCATTGGGGAAAATTTTCAAAAACTCCAAAAACACTCTTTCGCTTCCTGCATGGTCCCCAAGCCATGGATGAGATATTGAAATATCAACTTTCATAAAAACTCAAATGCTCCTTAACAACATTTTCCCAATTAAAAATTTTAATTATTTTATTTTGCTTTTTTGCCCAATATAAATATCTTTTTTTCACATCAATCAGAGATTCAGCAATATTCCATTCGGGGAAATCCTCATTCTTGAAAGGTTTTTTATAGGGAGGGGGAGAGATTACTGGAATCCCCATCTTCAAAAGAGACAGCAGTGTTGTTCTTCTTGGAGATGTCCCATCGACAAAAGGCAACACCCCTATGTCCCCCCATCGGATTTGTTGAGATATTTCTTCAAATGAATAATTCTGCCTTAATTCAACATCCTCACACCTTGCTAAAAAATCCCTTAAAAAAGAGTTTCTTTTATTGCTTGTAAAGATAACAGGCTGGCTCCAGCCTAAATTAACAGAATGATTAAACCATTCAGATAAATTTTTAACATCTTTGCTTTTGGATAAAAATCCAAAAAATACCAATCTGAATTTTTTTGGATCAATATTTCTGGTAACAACACTTTCAAAAGGAGAGCCAATTGGTAAATAGGTTTTTGACTCATGGAAATAAGGAAAATTTTTTAATTCAAAACCATCAGAAAAACCAATCTTTTTTGACATCAAGCATAAAAACAAATATTGTAATTTTCTTAAAAATGAAGCGAGGCTCCACTCGTGCAATGTTAAATATCTTTTTCTCTTCGGAACCTTGCTGTAAATTTGAACTTGCTTAAATTCATTTTCCCAGCCCTTGCTTGGAGTGTGCAGATGAACAATTTCATCATCCGCAAGAACCAGGTCTTTCTTTAGTTCAGGATGCCAAATCCTTGAATTTTGTCCCATCTCTTTATCTAAAGATTTCACAAAATCACCAACACCACATCTTCCATGCTTGATGGTGCCAACAACATGAACAATCCTCATGAATTTACCCTCTTTGATATTTGAAAAAATGCCTCTTCAATACTCTTTTCTGACAATTTCCATAATTGATTTTTTATTTCTTTATTATTGGATCCAATTGATTTTTCTACAGAGGCAATTAGGCTCTCTGTATCTTCTGTAAAATACTCGACCGCATCTCTTCCAACCTCTCTTGAAACCTTCGTATCAAGCGTACAGACAGGAATACCTGCAAGCATTCCTTCAACAACTGGAAGTCCAAACCCCTCAATCTTTGAAGGATAGATTAGACAGTGTGAATCCTTCATGCTCTTTTTTAAAATACTTTCTGGGCAGTCTTCTAACCACTCAACCCCCAGCCTTTTGGCCTTTTCTAAAATTACCGAAGACCCCTTTCCCCTATACCCAATCCACCGCATCGAATAGCCTCTTTTTTTCAAAATTGAAAATGCATCTAACAAAACCTTCAGCCTTTTTCTTGGTGAAATTGCCCCTAGGTATAGTAATTTTGGAGAAGAAGGTTTTTCTTTTTTTTGATACCTGTTGCTCTTCCAAGATTTTTTTATATTAGAAATTGGATAAATTGCCAAAAAATCCTTTTCAGGAAAAATTTTCTTTAACTCCGTACAGGACCACTCTGAATCCGAAAAAACTAAACTTGAAATTGATACACTCTCAGGAGTCCTTAACCTAAACCAAAATCTGGCCTTCAAACTTAAATCTTCTGGGAACAACCATGGGACAGGATCGTGAACTGTTAGAAAAACAGGACATTTGAAATTAAATCTTGGCAATGTCCAATCAGGCCCCCAAAATGCAGACATTGAAGGTTCCTCCTCTTTTAGAAGAGCTGGCAATTTAGAAAACTCCCAGTATGGCCTTGAGATATTCTTGAAAGAAATCAAACGTTGTGAATGATTTAAAAGTTTCTTAATGTCATCCTGGACAGGTTTTCTTGAAACGAAAGTTGTTTCTAAAGGGCTTGTTTTTATTATTTCACGAACATAACGACCTATCCCCCCTTTCGCTGCACATGAGGAAATATCAATAAAAATAGACATTATTTTCTCACCTCGTAAAAAGAATACCTCCAACAAGATGTCTCTGGATCCTGTCCTGTAATCCTGTCAATATTATCCAAAATAAACCTATGAGAAGAAGGTCTTTCATAAAGCAGTCCTTCTTTTTTTGTAAAATTTGAATCTTCTTCAATTAAAAACTGAATTTCTTTCCATGTGGAATCCAAATCTTCTTTATTTGTTTCTCTAATCAATAAGTATTTTTGGGGATCTGAATCAGCCATTGCCTGAAGAGTAAAAACAAGATCCGCAAGATTGGATATTGTGTACCCGTCCAGAGAATCATTTTTAAAATAATCCCTTTCAGAAATAATAAAAGCATCCTTGACATCTATCCCTTCATCTGAAACTTTGGCTAGTGGAGTTTCATAGCCACAATGGAATGGTCCATAATTGAGAATTGTTGCAATATAACCAAACAAACATGTGGTTAAAAAACATGGTAAAAGAATTTTTTTATATTCATCTTTTACGCTAATAAAATATTTTGAAAAAATCATTGCTAGCGGAACAACCAAAAATGCAATTCTTGTTGGTGTAAAAGACATTCCTATGTTTATAACAAAAGTTAATATTGAACAGAAAAAGAATACTGCAAACAGATACCTTTTTAATGCTTTGAATGTCTGTTTCTTGAATCGATTTTTAACCAAAATAAAACAAAAAGGGACAGCTAGAAGAAAAAATAAAAGTATTGGATTGATGATGTAGTAATGTCCAAAAATAAATGAAAATTGAGAATACAAGACCTTTACAAAAGATTCTAAGAACATGTTCAAAAGAGGTTCACTATTCCCTAAACGACCCTGAGACTGATTAAATAAAGTAAAAAGTCCCGGGATCCAAAAAATAGATGAAAAAAGAGCATCTCTTTGAGAGTTTTTTATTGATTTTTTTGGAACAAGCAATGTCGCTCCCCAGAGAATAAATATCCCCAAATGAGTTGTGTAAGTGAGAATTGCCCCTGCTAATTTCCTTACATTGCAAGGATTGTCATGATCTCCTAGCCTGACAAGCCAAGCAACAAGAAAAACTACCATTGAATAATACCGAAATTGTGCTCCAATAAAGAAAGTAAAAGGAAGCATCCATAAAATCCAGGCTGAAACCTTTAGTTCTCTTCTTTGAGATCTGATTAAAACCCTTCCAGCAGCCCATGCAAAAAACACAGGCAAAATGTAAGCATAAGGCTCTAGAAGGGATGAAAAAGCCCATTGCGTAACAAAGTATGCTGGTGGATGAACATCGTTGGCCAAACTTTGGAGGACGTTGTCAAAACTTCCAGAAGTTGCAGAATGTGTGAAAATCTCATCTGGCCAGCCTCCTTTTTTTAATTTTGAAAGATGTGAAGCGCCAAATATCCAGAAAACAAATATAAGCCATGAATACCTTTCAAGCCCCAGGAGGGGTTTAGTGATTCGAGAATGCCCCCACCTCAACAAACCATCAAAAACACTCTTCCTTTTTGACCATTGTGGTGCAAACCACTTATGTATTTTGGAATCATCTACCTTTCTTATACTGTTGATATGTTGGTTTTTTTTGCAAATATGTCTAAATGAAAAAAGAATATGCAACCATGCATAAATAAGAGAAAAAAATCTTGGAATATTGAGAGATGAGGAAACAAGTCTCCCAATTTCATTTAAGCTATACCATGGAGCATAAGAAAAACGTGTATTCTGTGTATTTAAACAATGCCAATTTAACAACCTATTTCTTTCTTGATAAAAATATTTCTTAAAAGAGCTTAAATGTTTTTTGACCGAACCTTGCCCTTCATGATGAACCTTGCATAAGTGTGTTTTTTCAACATCCCAACCAGCCAAACGCAACTTCCAACCAAAATTAACATCTTCTCCATATAGGAAAAAATCTGGTTCCATCCCTTTTACGGATTCCCAAGCTTCTCTCCGTGCGATGAAAATTGCACCAGAAGGATAAAAGGTCTTGGTGGGATTTTTAAACCAGTTGGGGACTGTCGTCAAAAATGGATTTAATGCCCCTCCCATCTCTTCGTCTCTTTCATTCTTGTTTTTAATAAAACAACTCAAAGATCCGAGTTTTTTATTTTCTAAAATTCTGTTAAAAAGAACTTCAAAAACATTACTTTCTAAAACAAGATCGGGATTTAGGAATAAAACAAATTTTCCTTTAGATTTTAAAAAACCCTTATTGCACCCCTCACCATAACCAAGATTTTTTTCTTGAGGAAAATACTTTATTTTATTTTTTTCAGAAAGCTGTGAAAAATCCAATGAATTCTTTTCTGGGCCATTGTCGATAATGATTACCTCATCTGCCTTCAGTGACTGCATAGCTAAACTTTCTAAAAGCTTTTGAACTAATAAATTAGACTTGTAAGAAATAATAACTACAGACAGGTTCATCCCTTGGTCCTCCAAGGATTTAAACGAAAACCACAAATCCATCTTGAAATATCTTCTTCTGAACATCTTCTTCGACTTGCAATAATTTTCCTCCATTCCTCAAGTCTTGAATCGTCTCCTGCATTAAATGTTGTGGCCAAAGGGTCTTTCAGCATCCCCCAAAAAAAACTCATCGCACAAAAGAAAGATGCGGACATTCTTTCTTTTTCAGAAAGATTTTTAAAAATTATTTTTAAATAATTACTTGCTCCACCCCTTCTAACCTTTAATTCTTTTCTGGCATTGCTTGAACCACGTTGATGCATTGCTTCCTTCCCTGGAATTATCCAACTTTCCCAATTTAAATGTCTTAGTCTGATGTTTAAATCTACATCCTCAAGATACATTCTGAAAGACTCATCAAATACTTGCTGGTTAACAGCAGCCTCAAGCAATGCTGAAACCCTGTATGTTGTTGCAGTTGCAGAAAGGCCAAAAACCTCTTGAGGTTTTTTGATTTTTGAAACCTTCATTCCAGAAAATCTCTCCGTACAAACCCAATCACTCCAAAGAAGATGTCCTGCAGTATCAACATTCCCCAAAGAATCTAAAATTAAACCAGAAACGGCTGCAGCATTTTTATTTTTATTCAAAAAACTCTCTGCATTTGCAATCCAGTCATTGGGGATCAAACAATCTTGATTCAAAATGCAAACATATTTTGATTTGATTTTTCTCAAGCCAATATTTACAGAAGTTGCAAATCCTAAATTTTTATTATTTCTTACAATCTCACATTTAATTTGTTTAAAAATGTCAGAAGATCCATCATTAGAACCATCATCAACAATAATAACTTTGTCCAAAGAAGAAGAATATTCTTTTATGGAGGAAATAAATTCTTTGGTAATTATTTTTCTACCATTAAAAACAGGGATGATTAAACTTGTCATAATTCTTTTAAAGCCCTTAGGGTTTCTTTTACGGCCTGCTCTGATGTTTTCGGAACCCATTTAGAGGAAGGCCTAAACCTTGAAGGGTTTGACATGAGTTCTTTGATAGCTCTAGGTAAGGCATTTTTGTCTGTTGGCTTCCCGTAAGGCTCAACAACAGGCAATGCTTCTCTATGGGAGGGAATGTCAGACATTAGAACAGGTGCTCCACAAGCAGCAGCCTCCATTGGAACAAATCCAAAACCTTCGGAAAGGCTAGGACAAATAACCCCAACCGCTCCACTGTATAAATCAATAACCTCTTCTGTTTTTTTGTAACCTTCAAATTTAACCTTATCCCCAAGAAGGTCTTTAGCACTTTTTTCAAGTTTTGCTGGAAGCAGTCCAACAACCTTCAACCTGGGGGATTTTTTAACAGAAAATATCGCATGTATAACTGATAAAAAATTCTTTCTTCTTGGCCAAGCTCCTACCATTAGCAAGTAATCCCCTTTTCTGTTGTGGGATTTTGAAAATTTCCGATTCAACCCATGCTGAACAACAACCGTTTTTCCAGATTTTGGAAAAATTTTTCTCAACATACGTTTTGTTTCATAACTAACACAAATTCTCAAATCTGCCTTTTCCCAAGTCGCAGGAACAATTTTTTGCCAATACCAATGATTGAATTTTCCCATTTCAGAAGGATTCTGTAATGGTATCAAGTCATGAACAGTAACAGCAAGTGGCATTCCTTTTGCAGTTTGTGCACTAAATCCCGGACTAAATAAAACATCTGCATTGGTAAGAGATGCATAAGATGGCATTTGGATCTGCTCCCACCAAGCTCTTGAAAAAGCTCCTGCAATTGGGTTGTCTGAAGATCTCCTTAGTTCAAAAACATCTATAGTTTTATCCCTTTTGAAGCCCTCTCGTATCAAGTCGGTATAAACTCCAACACCAGTATTCTTTCCTCCAATTGAGGTTTGTATATCAAATGCTATCTTCATTCAGCCCCCATCTAAAAAACAGCCTCTTCCAGCGAAATGTGAATAGGTCTTTCATTTGGCTTAAAATCTCAAAAAACCACCATGTTTTTTTTAAATCCAATCTTTGATAATGCCTAGATGTAAAAATTCTTTGACCTCTTAAAAAAACACCGCTCAGATAATCAGGAGAAAAGCTACCTGTTGTAGCGCCCCTAAGATGTTCGACTTCTAATGCATCTGTATACCTCAATGAAAGTCCTTGCTGCGTTGCACGAAAGCCAATATCAGCATCCTCCCAGTAAGCTGGGTAAAACCCTTCAAAAAAACCTTTTAGCTTTTTCCAAGAATCATTTCTCACTAAAAAAATAGCTCCATTTGGATACTCTGGCGGATTGGTGTTGTAGGTTGGCCAAGGTCTTCCGTTTTTCAGTTTCAAACCAACCAAAGACTCATTAATGACTTTATTGTCTTTTTGAGTTTTTATCTTTGGGGTGACAGAAAAAATAGTATTGTCAGATTCAATTTCCTTAACCAAGGATTGGATTGATCCTTTTATGGGACGTATATCATCGTTAACAATAAGAACATACTCAGATGAGCAAAGAGAAACGGCTTTGTTAACGGAGTTCGAATATCCTTTTCTGCTTTTTACAAATGTAACATCTTTATATGTTTTTTCTGAATTCCCTACAAGAAAAATATTACACGGATTCTCCTTAAGGAGCCAAGTAATCAGATTGTCCAAACAAGGACTTTTACCCAAAGTGGGTATAACAACATCAAAAGACATACTTAAAAGTTACGTAGATGGGTTGGGGTCAAGTGGGATGTCACCCATATCTATTGTTCTGCCAGCCTCGACAATTATGGTTTTTGTAGTTCCCATATATCCGGCAGCAGAAATATCTATGTTTTCAAATCCTGGCAAAATATTATCAATTCTGAACAGACCTACATTGTCTGTGATATCTATCTGTCCGGTACCTCTAACCAAAACAACAGCATTCGGAATTGAAAGCCCTGTAACAGAGTCTCTCACAATACCCGTGATAGCACCTGTTGTTGCATCTCCTATCTTGCTCACTCCAACAAATCCCGAACCAAAAGAATCTTCGATAATGGTTGTATCTCCCGAAGAGATGGTGAATTGAACAGCTGAAGAATGATAACCGGGAGCACTGATTGTGACAGACCTGATTCCAGGAGGGATTGTTGGGAAGGTCAATCTTCCTTCTGAATCTGTAACACCTGTAACGGTGCCAGCAAACATCCCCAAAACAACAGATGCTGACTCTATCGCAACTCCTGTGGCGGAATCCCTTACTGTCAACTCTGCAGAACCGTTTCCTGGGACAGGACAATTCTCTCTAAACAAAACAAGCAGTTCAGGATCTCCTCCAACTCTTTTGTCAAGAACGAATATCCTGCAGAAGAAATCAAAATCAACATCCATTGGCCCCTCAATGTTTGATTGTGGGGAATGTGTTTCGTTGATTGTCCTAAGGAAATTTAGGTTTGTATCCAGAACGGTAACTCTTCCATTACCAAAATCAGAAACATAAATTTCATTTGGTGTAGATTGCTTGTCAATGCTTATACCCCAAGGTGCCAAGAAATGAACATTGTCCCCAGCTGTATTTGAACCAAAACCACCTACACAAAATTGCTGCTGGGGTGCTTGTGGTGGGAAGTAAGGGGACGCTTGATGGGCGTCTAGAAGATCAGGAATTGGCTGGGTTATACAAACCCCTTTTCCTAAACGGATATTTGATGTATAAACCATCCTGTTGTCAGAAGTGAAATCGAAATCGACAATTGAACCAATATTAAAATTCGTTGGAAGCCCCCATGCTGCAGGTGCGCTACCTGCACTCATGAAAACATGCATCCTGCAATCCCCTGGGTTTGTATCAAATCCATCACCAGCATTGCTTTCATAAGGACATGTTGTGTTGTCGTTAGGACCATAGCCTGGACCCTGTCCTTCCAACCCCTCTCCTCGTGTCCAACCGATTAATATTGGCTCAGGGTCAGATCCTCTCGTGTCTGGATTGTCATCGGCTGAATCTTGACATTCTATTTCCTCGAAATTTGGCCAAATTGGCTGTCCAACAGTTCGCTGCCAAAGGTTTCCGTATGCATCCCACTCAACACCAAGCTGCCCCGGCCCACCAGATAATCCATTTACCTGGAAAGGGGAACCCTGGCCATCGTAAAGCGTATCACCAGCAAATTCAACCAACTCATTCCCCATAAGCCAGAAATCTCTTGGTCCAATGATTCCAGAATCAGCTTCTTCAATCTCGCAGTCAAACCAATAATCATCTGCTGGGTCTCCACCAATTGGCTGTCGACTTGTCAAACGGTATGTTCCCAAGCCACCATAGACGCTTGCAGCAAAATAACCGGCTCCACCCAAAATCCCAAAAGGATCATCAACAAGGTCTAAGTATGTGCCATCGTTCTCTGGAGGCCAAATGAAATTTCCATTTTGGAAAAAACAATCGTTGTCAAAACTCAATGGTCTCGCTATCGCACGACCAATGCTGTCAAAAACAAGAACTCCTTCTGTTGTTGAGACAAGCATGACGTCTCCAATTTCAGGGAAATATCCATTTGTAACCCCTGTCAATCCTGGGAAATCTCCCAATCCACTGCTATCAGCAGATATGAATGGGTTTGTCAATGGGTTCCTGAAAGGAGTGAGGGATCCATAGAAAGGATTCACACAATCATCCAACTCACCATAAGCAACACCGGAACCGATAGAAGATCCTCCAGCGTCACCAGGAAGCGTATCACCTGGAAATCCTCCTCCAGGAGGGTCCGCAATCAAATCAACAGGGCTTGAATTCTGACAAGCAGAAAAAAGGAAAAGCATAAAGAATGCAGTTGTTAATTTTTTAAACATAATCTATCCTCCTCCCCCGTCAGCAGAAGCAAAACCATTTTCAGGATAAAGTCTAAAATTACCGACATCCCATGTTCCAGGTGACATAACAACAACTCTGTCATCTTGAGCTCGCCATCCACTTGCCTCAACTTGAACTGTCAAAAAACCTCCGATAGGAACATAAAATTCAAAAGAACAATAAGCATCTAATCCACTTGTATAAGAAATTTCAGTACATTCTTCTTCTTCATTAAAGTCTGCTAAACCTTGCGCAACAACCCTTACGGTTACAGATTCTGGTAAATTGTCTCCAATTGGAGCATTTGGATTTTTGATTTCTGCAGTTCCCGTAACCTTTACAAGAGCTGGTTCTTCATACTCTCCATCAGCATTAAACAAATCTGTAGCTGTTAATGCTCTTGCATGAACACTTGATGCAAACTCACTTAACTCCCTGTCTCTTAAAACTATCATAAATTCATCATTTGCAGCCAATCCGTTATTTGTAAGATTCGCTGATGTCAAAGCTAAAAATGAACCAAGAGTTGATGATCCGGGATCGCCTATGAAGTATCTTAGATTCTGCCCTCGAACTGGAATGTTTCCAAGAGCCCCTCCGCTTCCCGCCAAAAAATCAAAAGCGATTGAAGAACCGGTGAAAAGATGGGTACATTCTTCATTTGTGAAACAGTGGATATCAAAACCTAATGACTGCTGTCCTCCATTCTCATCAGAGCCATTCAAAACCCCTATCGAAAGAACGTTTTGCTCAGCATCTTTTAAAGAGTTTGCCAATATCTGATCATCAATTCTTGAATTAGCCCAATAGAGACTGAAGTCAACATCATTGATGAGATTAATCATCTCGTTTCTAAGCTGCCCACTGTGAGGGCCAAAATAAACATCAACACCGTATTTATTGTCAATAATTACATTTTCACAACTAGAAGCTGATTCTTCTTTCTGCCCTTGGAACTGATTGTTTTCAAACATTTGATCAAAATCTTCATTAAAGCATTCAGCTAAAAGAGAATTATTAATCCTCAATGAAAGATTTGACATTGAAAAAAACGAGTTAGACAAGAAGTTTCCTGAAGAAACTATTACTTCATTCCCGTCAATAACCATGTACTTTGAATTCATAAGCGTATTTAAATCATTTCCATCAGTAACGATCACAGCACCTGCTGTCTCCAGGGTTGCATAAACAGTTGGATTTGTATTGAAGTAATGATTATCAACAACTATGTTGACAGCAACACCTTTATTCAAGGCAGAAATTATTGCACTCTCTATATCGCTTCTGTTGGAAATATCAGGAACTGCAATATTGACAACTGTATCAGCACCTCTTATGTACTGACCTGCATCAAAAACTGCATTAACATGTGATGGAAACTGTTGCTTGATGCTGTTTAAAAGCAAAAAACCGTCACTGTTAGCATCAATGCAGCTAGTGTGAAATCCAATTGCTAGAGGTTCTGTTACAAAAGCCTCTAAAACTTGTCCTGCATCTTGGTAATAGACCATTGGGTTTCTGTCATCTGGATCTGTAGAGTTGGGATCCCAACTTTCATTTCCGTATGAAGAATAGGGTCCACATGAGACAACATCGAAAGTATCCCCTGAGGCACAAGAAGAAACAGCAGATACAAATAGCAAAAACAAAAGATGTAATT
>CAZFBE010000016.1:15181-20528 GCA_964517115.1 uncultured bacterium | reverse complement strand
AAGAGTTTTTATAGTTGGGAAACCTCCTTCCCCAAAAAAGTTTTCTGATTGGGAGATAGTTGAAGATGAGCTCCCTGGAGAAGGAATTCTTTCTGGACTGTATACAGGTTTAAAGGCATGTAAGACAGCATGGGCATTTTGCGGTTGTTGTGATGTGCCAACCGTACATAGGGAGTTGCCAAACATGTTATGGGAAATTGCTGATGGTAGGGATGATTGCTTAATGCCGCATGCTTTAGGTTTCCCCCAACCAACACTTTCTTTGTACAGAACATCAATACATAAAGACATACCAAAATACATCAACATAACAACAGAGTCAAACTTACGAAGAAAGCTGTGGGGTTTTTTAGATCGAATAAAAATACAACTTGTAGAAGAAAATTATTTCACTTCTAGGGGCATTCCCAAGATATGCTTTCACAACAACAATGATATTCATGATTTAGATTTCCTTATGAAGGAATGGGAGAAAATAAAATGAGTGTACTTTTTACCGAAGCGCAAGATTTAATTGACAAGAATGTTAATTCTTTAAAAACAGAAGAATTAAGTATCGAAAAATCTAACGGAAGGTGGCTGGCAGGTTCAGTTGATTCTGAATGTGACAATCCAAAACAAACTGTTAGCGCAATGGATGGCTGGGCCGTAGATCATCAACTGCTTACAGATGCCACAAGCTCTGAGCCCGTGATTCTTGATGTTGGAGAGTCCACGCACGCTGAGGATGAAAGAAAGTCATTAGAGGGGGATGTCTGTGCATGGGTTTCAACCGGAGCCCCAATCCCAAGAGGAGCAACTGCGATTGTTCCTTGGGAAAAAGCCATTAAGGAAGAGGATGGAAGAATTGCTTTTTCTGAATGCCCAAAAAGAGGGGAATTTTTTAGAGTTAGGGGAGAAGATGTCAATAAAGGAGATCTCATAATGGGACAAGGTGGTCGTTTGAACCATTGGGCAATTCAGGCTTTAATTTCCTGTGATGTCAAATCTGTTCAAGTTTCAAAAAAACCAAAAGTAGCATTAATTGCAAATGGAAATGAGTTAGTTTTGCCTGGATCAAAAAAAGAAGGTGTTTCGTGTGGAAATTTACAAGCTATAGGGGAGATGGTTACATCTCAAGGTGCTGATGTGGTTTATTCCGAACTAGTAAAGGACGACCTCAAGTCTCTTGTTGAAGCAATAAGTAATGCAAAAAAGAAAGCAGATTTGATAGTGACTCTTGGAGGAGCTGCAGATGGAGAAAGGGACTATGCCAAAAAAGCTTTTTTGGACAATGACGGAGAAGTTGTTTTTGATCGAATTGACATGAAACCTGGAGGCCCAACTTTTTTGATGAACCTCAAAGGAGGAGCTATTGGATTGGGTGTTTCAGGGAATCCATTAAGCTCGTTAATTGTTTTTGAGCTTTTAGGGATACAGATTATTCGATTGATGGTTGGTGCAAAAAAATATAGACCTTTACACCTAAATGCCAAGATTGATGAATCAGTAATATGGAACTCTAGAAAAGAGGGTTTTATACCTGGAAGAACTACATCCTTGAACCCCATGAGGGTTGTCAATGTTCAACCTCATGGCAGTCACCGTGTTAAGGGTTTGCCCGATACAGAACTCATCATCAGGCTCGCTTCTGGAAGCAAAGAGTGTTTGAGGGATTCAGAAGTAGAGGTTTTAACTTGGGACAGTTAGAAAAACTGGATCGTGTATGCGATTTAATTTACAAAACAGCAGAAATTTCCAAAAGAAGCTTTAGGTCTTTAGAAAAAAAAGATATTTCAAGGAAGGTTGGTTTTGATGTCGTCACAAAAGTAGACAAGGAATCAGAAGCTTTTTTGAAATCGGGGCTGGAGAAGATTGATCCAGATGCAGGTTTTCTCGGGGAGGAAACTGGCTATGATGATTATGGGAATCACTCTGAAAAAAAGAGTAGCTGGATAGTTGATCCACTTGACGGAACAAGGAATTTTGTTCAAGGGCTTCCTTTTTTTTCTATATCTGTTGCATTTTCTAAGTCTTTTTTAGAGGATCTTGAGCTTGGTGTAATTTACGATGTCGTTCATGATGAAATGTTTATTAGTTCTAAAGGAAATGGAAGTTGGTTGATCCAAAAAAATAAAAAAATTCAAATCAATGTTAGTGATATGGAAACTCTTGAAGGGTCAATGATTGCAACTGGATTCCCTCACAAGGAAAAACACAGAATAAAAGAATTTTCACAACAGTTCGAATCTCTTTTTAGCAAATGCGGAGGAATTCGTAGGATGGGTTCTGCAGCTTTGGATCTTGCATATACAGCATGTGGGCGATTTGATTGTTTCTGGGAGGCTGGACTTTCTATATGGGATATAGCTGCTGGGGTTTTAATTGTCAAGGAGGCGGGAGGCGCTGTAAGTGATTTTTCTGGTGGTGATTCCTATTTGAAATCAGGAGACATAGTCGCAAGTAATAATAATTTTCACAATGAATTATTAAAGGAAATCAAGGTAATCTAATGAATAAGAATATCTGTTTTATTTCTGTCCCAAGTTCGCATGGGGGCAACATTAATGGATCAGAGCTTGCTCCAGCTTTAATTACAAATCTTGACATGGTTAAATCTTTGAAAGGGTCATGTTTTTTAAACTTAGATTGTAAGAATTTTGAAAAAAATAATTTTGTTAAAAGTGTTTGTTCCAAACTTAAAATAAAAACCCATAAAGCGCTAAAGGATGGTTTTTTCCCTTTTGTTCTAGGTGGTGACCATTCCATTTCTACAGGTTCTCTAAGCGCTGTTTCTTCATTTTTTTTTAAAAAAAATAAATATAGACCAGGGTTAATTTGGTTTGATGCTCACGCTGATTTAAATACTCATTTAACATCTCCTTCAGGTAATATGCATGGGATGCCGTTGGCCTCTTTGATTGGGGAGGATGTTAAACATTTAAGTGATGTTGTTGATTCTGGGCTTTTTGACACTGAAAAAGTAGTTTTTCTAGGGTTAAGGGATCTTGATCCTGGAGAGAGGAACCTTCTCGAAGAAAGAAACATAAGTCATTTTAGCGTTGAGAGGATAAGGGAGGAAGGAATTGAAAATGTTTCAAAAAGAGTAAGCTCAATAATAGGTTCTGATTACTGTTTGAGTTTCGATGTTGATTCACTTGATCCATCATGTGCTCCCGGTGTAGGAACACCTGTAACTAATGGATTCCATCTTGAAGAAGCTATTTCTCTACTGGATTTGATTTTAAAAAAAGGGAATCTTGTTTCTTTGGATTTTGTTGAATACAACCCTTTGAGGGATATTGATAAGAAAACTCAAGAATCTGTGAAGATTTTTTTAAATTTTCTCATTTCTAAAATAAGTTAATCGTGTTCCATTGCTATTCTTGAAAATTATTTTTTCATGATTTGCATTGATTTTTGTAAAAAAGTTTTTTTCAAATTTATTTTTTTCAACAGGTTCAAAAAGAAATTCTTTTGCAGTTTTTTTCAAAGAAAGCCTTAAGAAGATCTCTTTGAATTTGAGATTTTTTGGATCCCATTTGTTTTTGTCCCGCACATGCATGTGTATGATTTTTTTTTCAGGAAGACCTTGAAAAACAATTAGCTCCGATTGCTCTAGTTCCCAGTCTGGGATTTGGGGATTTGACGGGTTGTTTTTTTTAAGCTTTTCCGAAACAGACTTACTACTCCAAACAAGGAATTGGTCTTGCCATTTTACCGTTAACAAACTAAAGACTTTATGGTTTTCAATTTCTCCTGACCCTGTCCAAGAGCCCTCAAGAAAACCCAGTTCAGATTTCAAAAGATTTTTTCCTTCAGAATATTTTTTTAACAAGTTTATTGAATTGAAATTCATCTTGTTTTATTCTAGTTTTAATCAAAAATGGGCACCCCGAAGAGTGCCCATTAGGAGGTGAATAACAACAATTAGGCAAAAAGCCTAATCAGAATAAGTACCAAGAAACATTCAAGAAAGTTTCTTTTTTCATTTTTGAAAGCCTAGGATTGTGTTATGAAAATAACTATCACTGGAGGAGGAGGATTTTTGGGATGGCATTTGGCTCATTATTTTTCAGACGATGAAGTTTTGTTGTTTGATTTTGATGCGTCTCTTTTTAAAGACATTCCAAAAAATGCTTCTTGCTTTAGGGGTGATATAAGAAATAAAAATCATTTGATGTCTGCAATTTCAGATTCAGATATTGTTATCCACGCAGCTGCGGCTTTGCCTTTGGCTCCTGAAAAAGAGATATTCGAAACAAATGTCACGGGAACAAAAAATGTTTTGGAGGTTTCAAAAAAACTTGGAGTTGGTAAAGTTGTTTATATTTCTAGTACAGCCGTTTATGGTGTCCCTGATCATCACCCCTTGGTTGAAAGTGATCAAATGAAGGGAGTTGGTCCTTATGGGGAAAGTAAGGTTTTGGCTGAACTTGAATGCATTAAGCAAAGAGAAAATGGGATGTTTATATCTGTTGTTAGGCCAAAAACCTTCATAGGCCCTGAAAGGCTGGGTGTTTTTGAAATACTTTTTGACTGGGTTCATGATGGTAAAAAAATACCTGTTATAGGGGATGGGAAAAACAAATACCAACTTCTAGATGTTTTTGATTTGGTTAGTGCTGTCAGCCTTCTTATAGATTCAAATAAAAAAGAGGCCAATGACTGTTTTAACGTAGGGGCTTCCGGATTTAACTCTGTAGAGAAAGATCTTGAATCACTGTTTGACGTTTCAGGGAAAGGATCAAGGATTCTTCAGACAAATGCCCCCCTTGCGAAAGCCGCACTCGCTTTTTTGGAGTTCTTGAATTTGTCACCTCTTTACAAGTGGGTTTATGGAACTGCTGATCAAGATTCTTGGGTGGACACATCGAAATTACAAAATCTTGGGTGGGTTCCCAAATACAGCAATTCAGACACTTTAATTAGAACTTACAAGTGGTATCTTGAAAATAGAGACGGTTTTTCAGATGCTGGGACCGGTCATAGAGTTCCTTGGAAACAAGGTGCATTAAGTTTAATAAAAAAGTTTCTTTAATCGAGAAAGAATAAGCTTAAAGCCACAAGTACAAAAATAAAACCATTAATTTTTCCTTCATGATGTTCTAGCCAATGTAATTTTTTTGTTAATTTTTCTTGAATTTTCAACCCCAGGAAAACAAGAATAACAATGAGTGGAACAGTAATCAGAAGATAGATAATAGAAACCTGAAATATTCCCAACCATCCTAATTTTGCTGCATAAATGTAATAACTTTCAAGCTCTATACAAGGAGATAAAAACATTGCTAAAGCCAGGCCTAGCAAGTTTGTTTTCTTTTCTTTTTCCTCATGCCCATGGTGGTGGTCATGCCCATGGTGGTGG
>CAZFBE010000016.1:0-15081 GCA_964517115.1 uncultured bacterium | reverse complement strand
TCATGCCCATGGTGGTGGTCATGCCCATGGTGGTGGCTATGCCCGCCTGATTTTAAAGATTTGTAACCCAGGTAAAGAAGAATTGTTGCAGCAATCCATTTAAATATAGTTTCAGAGAATTCGAAAAGGTTTATTCCAAACCATCCAATCAGAATACCGATAATGATTGAGCTTAAAACATGAGCCAGACCAACAAATCCGGAATTGTAGAAAGTTTCAAACTTGGTCCACTTGTCTC
Organism: uncultured bacterium; assembly: GCA_964517115.1. Taxonomy (GTDB): domain Bacteria; phylum UBP7; class UBA6624; order UBA6624; family UBA6624; genus UBA6624. The sequence continues at coordinate 14,843 of CAZFBE010000016.1, read as the reverse complement.
TTTTTGAAATGAGTATCAACGGTATCCAATGGTTTGGTATGAGTGCATGAACAGCTGCAAGTGATATTGCGCCGAGGATAAAGGTTTCATTATTCAAATTGAATTCTTAGTACCTTTTTTAAATCTTCATTTGTTAGCATTTTGAAAGATTCTTCAAGACCCTTTTTTTGTCCAGGCCATGGCAATTTTGAAATTGCTTCATCAATGTAAAACCACCCATACTCAGTATGCTCTTCATTCAGCGTTACTTTAGATTCTTTTGTTATGGCTAAAAACACTGGAATGTTGTGCAGAGAGTCTGTTTCCCACTCATAGAAAGAATTTGTTGTTGGAACAGAATAAAGTTCATTTATTTTCAGGTTGGTTTCTTCTTGGATTTCCCTTAAGCAAGCCTCCCAGGCTTTTTCATTTTCTTTTATTTTTCCAGCCACCATCCTCCACATGTTTTCATAAATTTTTCCTTCAGATCTTTTCAAAAGTAGAAATTTATAATTTCCGTCTATTTTTTGAACAATGAAACAGTCAAACAAGAACATACTTAAGAGTAATATAACTCATTATTGAATTAAGATGAATTTCTTTTACTAATGAAAGGAAAAAGAGTAGTTATTTGCAATCCAGGATCTTTGGACAGTTTGACATTTGAAGATTTTTCTATTGACAAAATTGATCCTGATGATGTTGTGGTTCAGATGAAATATGCCGCAATGAATCATTTGGATATTTGGGTCAGGAAAGGATTACCAGGAATCAAGTACCCCATAGTTCCATGTTCTGAAGGTGTTGGAGTTGTTGTTGAGAAGGGGTCGCGGGTAAAAAATTTAAATATAGGGCAAAGAGTCCTTCTTTCTCCAGGAATAGGAGATCATCTTTCAGAAAGCTATGGAATCCATGGTGAAACATGCAATGGAACTTTGTCAAATTATGTAAAACAAAAATCTAATTTATGGATTCCTTTAAGCGATCGTATTGATGATAGGAATGCTGCAGCTTTTGCATTATCTTTTTTAACTTCTTGGAACATGGTTGTTAGGAAAGGTAAAGTCAAAAATGGAGAAATCGTTTTTATCTGGGGGGCCGGTAGCGGTGTAGGGCATGCTGCAGGCCAAATTGCAAAATACTGTGGTGCAAAAATAATTGGAACAGCAAGGGGAAACAAGATTAATCAATTAGATTCAGAATTTTGGGACATCCTTGTTGATCCTGATTCTGACAATGTTTCAAAGATGGTTAAAGAATTTTCTCCAAAAGGTGTTGATCTTGTCGTGGAGCACACTGGGGAAAAGACATGGAAAACAAGTTTGAAAATTTTGAAAAAAAATGGAAAACTTGTAACATGTGGTGGAACGACCGGGGGCCATGTTGCAATTAATTTACCTCATCTGTTTATAAAAAATCAAACCATCATGGGCAGCACGATGGGCAGTTTTGATGATTTGAAAAATGAAATCTTACCTAAGGTTTCAAAAGGTGATTTCAAAGTCCTTATTGACAGAGAGTTCAATTGGAAGAACATTAAAGAAGCCCATATGCATCTGGAAGGGTCGAATGCAATTGGGAAAGTTTTATTAAAAATAGATGAGTTATAGAAGAGCAATAAACGGAATATTCAAATTTGAAGGACATCTTGAAAGTGAAATAAAAAAAATTCTCCATTATCCCCAATATACAAAATTACAAGTCAAAGTATTGTTGGAGCTTGAAAATGGGAAAAAATGGGTTAGCTTGAAGGATTTATCTTTAAGCTTGAAAGTTTCTCAAACATCAATAACAAGGGTTGTTAACAGGATGCAGAAGCAGAGATTAATTCATTTTAAGGTTCCTTCTAATGATAGAAGAAAAATTCTTATAAAGACTGCTCCTGCGGGGATTGAGTTGCTGAGAATGTTTTATGAGGTTGTGGAGAATTTTTTAAAAAAAATCGACAAAGGCTTGAATAAAAGCGAAAAAAAGTATTTTTATCTTGTTTTTGAAAAGATAAACTTGACTGACTTTCTTTGAGATTTAGAATAACCTCTTGGTGAAAGGAGAAATAAATGGTGACTATTGGCATTGTTAAAGAATCAGGAAGTGGAGAAACAAGAGTTTCCGCAACTCCTGACACTGTCAAGAAATTTATTTCTTCAGGATTTGAGGTTTTGGTTGAGTCAGGGTGTGGCTCAGGAAGTTTGATCAGTGATGAAGACTTTAAAAAAGCTGGAGCCAAGGTAGTTGATAAAAAAAAGTCATTTGGGGCAGATTGTGTTTTTAAAGTAGGGTGTCCTTCAGAGGATGAAATCAAGCTTTTAAAAGATTCTGCAATACTGATAGGCTCTATTGACCCTTTCTTAAACTTAAAAAGAATGAAATTGCTTGCTGCAAGAAAAGTAACTGCGATTTCTATGGAATTTTTGCCAAGGATATCAAGAGCACAATCAATGGACAGTCTTTCGAGTCAAAGCAATATTGCTGGGTATAAGGCTGTTTTGATGGCTGCTAATCATCTGGCTCAAATTTTCCCGATGATGACAACTGCAGCTGGAACATTGTCTCCAGCAAGGGTTGTCATACTTGGTGCTGGAGTTGCTGGCTTACAAGCAATAGCAACTGCTAGGAGGCTTGGTGCTAGGGTTGAGGTTTCTGACATAAGACCAGAGACCAAAGAAGAGGTTGAATCTTTGGGTGGAAAGTTTATTGAGGTTGATTCAGACGAAGACAATTCTGCTGAAGGTGGTTACGCAAGGCAGGTTTCAGAAGATTTTCTAAAGAAGCAAAGAGAGGTTTTGACCCAAAGGATATCTGTCTCGAATTGTGTTATCAGTACAGCTCTTGTTCCTGGGAAGAAAGCTCCTGTTCTTATTACAAAAGAGATGGTTGAGCAGATGAAGCCAGGTTCTGTGATTGTTGATATGGCATCTGCAAATGGTGGAAATTGCGAATTAACAAAACCAGGAACAGATATTGAATTTAATGGAGTTCATATTCTTGGTCCTAAAAATATCCCTGCATTAACTCCTGTTCATTCCAGCGTGGTCTATGCAAAAAATATTTTAAATTTATTTACCCATATGCTAAAGGAAGGTAAAGTCAATTTAGATCTTGAGGATGAGATTGTGGGGCCAATGATGGTTACTCATTCTGGAAAGGTAGTTGAAGAAAGAATTAAAAATGTCATGGAGGGCAAGTGATGATTAGTTTGTTTTTACATCCACGGTTACCTTATCCGGATGAGGTTGAGGTTGTCAATAATGCTGTTGAGTCATCTCTTTTAGACCCAATGATGCTTGGTTTGTATCTTTTAGTTCTTGGCTCATTTATTGGTTTTGAATTAATTACAAAAGTTCCTCCAACCCTGCACACCCCATTGATGTCAGGATCAAATGCCATTTCTGGAATTTCAATTGTTGGTGCTTTATTGGCCATGAACACACAGGGAGAGCTTGCAAGATGGCTTGCCCTGGCTGCGATAATGCTTGCAGCAATAAATGTTGTTGGTGGATTCATGGTTACCAACAGGATGTTACAAATGTTTAACAGGAAGGGAAAGTAATGTTTAATGTTCCTGATTACATAATTAATTTTGGTTATCTTGTTGCAATAACGTTTTTTGTAATGGGTATCAAAAAGCTTGGAAGGGTGAAAACTGCCAAAAATGGAAACATGCTTGCAGCTTGGGGAATGTTTTTTGCAATTATCTTAACTTTGCCATTAATGAATATCGTTACATGGACTGAGGTGGGGGCATTTGCATTAATGGGTGCTCTTATCGGTGTCTATGCATCTAGAGCGGTTGCAATGACCCAAATGCCTCAATTGGTTGCCTTGTTTAATGGTTTTGGTGGGCTTGCATCAGCATTGGTTGCAGTTAGTTACTTTTTTTCAAACTTTTCTAATTCAGAAAGTGCGGTTTCGGACCTAGGAGGATCTGCCAGTATGGTTGTTATTTTTATAACAATCTTGATAGGTGCAGTTACCCTTACTGGTAGCTATATAGCATTCGCAAAACTAGATGGTCGGATGAATGGGAGCCCTATAGTCTTTAAGGGTCAGCATTTTTTGAATGCGGTCATCTTCATTCTTATCCTTGGCTTCATAATCATGACTTCAACAGGATCTTATCCAGTTGATTCCATGAATCTTTATATCTTCATTGGGCTTACTCTCATACTCGGAATAGCAATAACCATTCCGATAGGAGGGGCTGATATGCCGGTTGTGATTGCCTTGTTGAACTCTTATTCAGGAATGGCTGCTTCAGCTGCAGGGTTCATTCTTTTGATGGATGGTAATGTTGGGGGAACAATATTGATTGTAAGTGGTGCTTTGGTTGGTGCTTCAGGGCTTATCCTCACTAATATCATGTGTGTAGCGATGAACAGAAGTTTGTTCTCAGTGATGCTTGGTGGCTTTGGCCAAGAAGGTGGAGTTGCTGTTGAGGGTGCTGAACAAATTCAATATAAACCTGTTGGATCTGAAGAGTCAGCCATGATTTTTGAAGCAGCTGAAAAGGTTGTTATTGTTCCTGGTTATGGAATGGCAGTTGCCCAAGCTCAACACAATGTTAGAGAGCTTACGGAAGAGCTTGAAAAGAAAGGCGTGAATGTTCAGTTTGCGATTCATCCTGTTGCAGGAAGGATGCCTGGACATATGAATGTTTTGTTGGCAGAGGCCAATGTCCCTTATGAAAAACTAGTTGAAATGGACGATATTAATCCTCAGTTTCCCGAAACCGATGTGGTTCTTGTCATCGGTGCTAATGATGTTGTTAATCCTGGCGCCCAAACAGATCCAAATAGCCCAATTGCAGGGATGCCGGTTCTTGAAGTTTGGAAATCAAAAACAGTTATAGTTAACAAAAGAGGTAGGGGTGTTGGTTATGCCGGTATTGAAAATGAATTATTCGGAAAAGACAATACACTAATGTTGTTTGGAGATGGAAAAAAGATGATCATTGAGTTAACCAATGAACTTAAAGAACTTTAATTTTTTAAGTTCATTACTAGATGTCTGTGAATTTTGATGTCATAATTATTGGAGCTGGTGCAGCTGGTAATGCTGCAGCCGTAACCCTTGCCAAAGGAGGAGCCAAGGTTCTTCAGGTTGAAAGAGGCAAGGCTCCTGGAGAGAAAAATTTAATGGGTGGCATAATATATTCCTCTTCTTTGGAACCGGTTGTCCCGGAATTTTGGAAAACTGCTCCTTTGGAAAGGTCTATTAGCGAGCAAAATTATTGGGTTACTGACAGGGACTCAATAACAAAATTAGGTTATTCCGATGATGTTTTTAAGGCAAAAACAGAAGCTCCAGCACATGCCTATACTGTTTTGAGAAGTGAATTTGATAAATGGATGTCTAATGAGGCAAAAAAACACGGAGCAATGCTTCTTCCTGGAACTGTCGTTTTAGATTTGATAGTTGAGGATGGGAAGGTAGTGGGCGTTTCAACCGACAGGCCAAATGGAGATATCAGAGCCCCTCTTGTTATTTCTGGAGAGGGTGTTAATGCTTTTGTTTCTTGGAAAAGGAATTTTGGGACTAGGCCAAAACCTAGCGAGGTAGCATTGGTTGTGAAAGAGGTTATAGAACTTCCAAAAGAGGTTATTGAAGATCGTTTTCGAGTTTCTGAAAATGAAGGAGCTTCTTATGAGGTTTTTGGAGACATTACAAAAGGATGTTTAGGATATGCTTTTTTGTACACAAACAAAACAACAGTAAGTGTTGGAGTAGGGTCACTCGTTTCTGATTTTGCAGAAAAAGAAATTGCTTCTTACGAATTATTAGAGTATGTAAAAAACCATAAAGCCATTCGTCCTTTCCTGAAAGGCGGAAAAACTGTTGAATATGCTGGACATTTGATCCCTGAAGGAGGATATAAAAAATTACCAACATTAGTAGCAGATGGTTTTTTAATGACGGGAGATGCAGCATTGATGGTCAATGCTGTTCACAGAGAGGGAAGCAATTTTGCTTTTGTTTCTGGAAGGATTGCTGGAGAGGTCGCTTTAAAAGCTATTGAAAAAGGTGATTTTTCATCAGATTGTTTAAATGAGTATAGAGAAAAACTAGAAAAATCATTCATTTTAAAAGATTTAAAATCTTACGAAGATGTTTTTCCATTTTTCAGGAAAAGAAGAGACATATTAAATGAATACCCACAGTTAATAAGCTATGCAGCAAAAAGTTTATTAACTGTTGACGGAACCCCAAAGGGAGAAAAGAAGAAAAATATTTTGAAAGGTGTTTTAAAAATGAAATCACCTGCAAAGTTGGCGAAAGATTTATATAATTTATTTAAGGTTTTAGGAAAATGACTGAAGAAAACAAAACAAACAATTCAGTTACGGAAACTGTTTCTATTGAGGATAAACTTTTCACGATCAACTACGATCATTTTCATGAAACCCATATAACATGCATTGGCGATCCCAAGGATTGGGAGGTTTTAGATCCCCTTCAATGGGCATGTCCAGCAAGGGTTTATACAAAAAATCAAGATACTGGAAATTTGGATATTGATTTTGAAAACTGTATTGAATGTGGTACATGCCAGATATTGTGTCCAGACCATATACTTTGGGTGTATCCAAAGGGAGGCCATGGTATAAGAAATCGCTGTGGCTAGTTTTCTGGAAGATTGTTCTCTAGGAATCTTTTTGCATTTTTATAAAATATTTTTTCAATTTCATCAGTATTGAATCCAGCTTTTTCAAGAAATGGAATCAATGTTTGTGTTTTCGAAACCTCTTCTACAACAGGGAAGCTTGTTCCATCAAAATCACTTCCAAGAACAATATTGTCACAACTTGAAACTTCTGCAATGTGTGCTGCATGTTTTGCCAACATTTCCATTCCGTTCTTTAGTTCAAAATTCCATTCATCTTTTGTTCCTGGTGGCGGATTTCCAACAAAATTCGGAACATAAACAAGGCCTATTATCCCATTATGGTTTTGTATTTCTTTAATTTGTTCATCAGTCAGGTTTCGCGGATGGTTTCTTAATTTTCTAGAGTTGCTGTGACTTGCGACAATTGGTTTGTTTGAAATTTTGACGGTTTCCCAAAAAAGATCATCACTTGCATGAGAAACATCAATAATTATATTTTTTTCGTTCATTTTTTTTATCAAATCTTTACCAAATTTTGTTATTGCTGGTCCTTTCCCATTTATAACCCCTCTACCTACTTCGTTATCACAAGACCAAACAAGCGTGATTAAGCGAACTCCTAGTTCAAAAAAAATATCTAAAGTTTCAAGGTTCCCCGAAAGAGGGGAGGCATCTTCCAAAGATAATAGTGAAAGGGGTCCTTCCTTGCAAAGATCATTTTTTATTTGAACTGCAGAGGTTCCAGAGTCTTCTAAAAAAGATTTCCACTCTGATGCATATTTCATTCCAAACAAAGTTGCATCCCCTTCCTTGTATTCTGGTGGCGTAAATATGGCATGAACTTGAAGTTTTCCACCTGCCTGTCTAAACCTTGGTAAAGACCAATGCATTTTCTCATTATCAATTAAACCTTTAGCACCGCCTTTCGTCAGTGAGTCACAGTGAAAATCAAAAAAAGGAATCACTTCAAATCCAACCCTTTAAGGCTTTGGGGATCTGCTTTCCCTGGTGCCCCGGTGAGAAAGCATGTCCCCCCTGTTGATTTTGGAAAAGCTATAACGTCCCTGATGCTTGAAGATCCAGAAAGTATCATTACTATCCTGTCTATCCCAGGGGCAAGTCCTCCATGTGGAGGCAAGCCATACTTCATCATCTCTAAAAAGAAATCAAATCTTTCCTCTATGTCCTCTTTTGTGTAACCAATAGCTTGTAGTATTTTTAACTGAAGGTCTCTATCGTGGCACCTTATCGAACCGCTTGCTATTTCTTCTCCATTCATCACAAGGTCGTAGGCATGGGATATTACTTTTAAAGGTTCTTTTTCAATCAATGGAACATCTTTTTCAACCGGAAGCGTAAAAGGGTGATGGGCTGCAGTGATTCCGTTTTCCGTTTTTTCAAAAAGTGGAAAGTCCGTGACCCAGCAAAAAGCATAATCTTGATTAGGTTTTTTTAGAAAACCATTGTCTCTAAGGTTCCTATGTATAGCTCCTAGTGCATGGTAGCCAGGAGAATTTTCTTTTTCAGAATGTGCAATGATTAACAATGTGCAATTATCATTTTCTCCAAATTTATCCAGGCATTTTTCCAATGTCTCTTTTTTTGTAATCTTGCTTATCCCGCCATTCCAAGAACCATCTTTCTTAGTGGCAAAAGCAACTCCTTGAATATTGAATTTTTGTGCGATTTTTTCTAAATTTGAAATTTCTTTTCTGGATGGAAAAAAGTTTTTTATACACAGTCCAATAACTATTCCATTTTCTTCAAGAACATTATCAATGAATCTTATTTTTTCATTCTTTAAAATATTAGATATAGTTTTGATTGGATTCGGATACCTGAGGTCAGGTTTATCTATTCCGTAATTTTCAATTGCCTCTTTGTAAGTTAGTCTTTTAAAAGGGGTTTCTATGTTTTTGTTCTTGACTTTTAAAATGATGTTTTTAAATAATTTTTCACTTATTTCAAAAATTTCATCTTCATCAGAAAAAGCCATCTCGAAATCAAGTTGTGTAAATTCGGGTTGCCTGTTTCCTCTCAAATCCTCATCTCTAAAACATTTTGCTATTTGATAATACTTATCAATACCACTCCCCATAAGTATTTGTTTGAAAAGTTGAGGGCTCTGTGGTAATGCATACCAATTTTTTTTATGCAATCGACTTGGGACAACAAAATCTCTCGCTCCTTCAGGAGTAGATCTTGTCAAGAGTGGTGTTTCAACTTCAATAAAATTTTCATTATTCAACGTATCTCTAATTGTTTGAATTACATTATGTCTTATCTTTAAAATTTCATTTCTATGAGGTCTTCTTAGGTCGAGATATCTGTATTTGTATCTTATTTCGTCAGGCTCATCATCATCTTTATCTATATATATTGGAGGAGTTTCAGCTTTGTTTAAAATTTTTAGCTTACTATCTGTTATTTCGATTTCTCCAGAGGGAATATTTTTATTTGGATGAGGTCTTTTGGAAACGATTCCTGTAACCTCTACAACCCATTCCTTTTTTATTTTTGAGAATTCAGAATCCAAAACAATTTGAACTATGCCAGTCGAATCCCTTAGGTCAAAAAATGTTTTGCCTCCAAAATCTCTTATTGCATGAACCCACCCTTTGATTTTTACATTTTTCTCAAGATGGTCAAGGTTTAAATTAGACGCATAGGTTTTTTTCATTTTAGATTCAATCCTAATGCTGAAGCAATTTCAGAAACCTTCATTGATACTTCTTTTTGATCCCCATTTTTCATATTCTTGCAAGTAATTACATTTTTTTCTTTTTCTTTTTCTCCAAATATCAAAACATATTCTGCAGATGAGGAGTTGGCTCTTTTTAGCGCTTTTTTAAGGTTTGTTTCATTCCAATGTGCTTTTATTGGAATTCCTTTGTCCCAAAGTTTTGCGATTGTGGGGAAAGCGAATTCTCTGCATTCGTTTCCTAAAGGTAAGAAAATACAAAAAGGTCCTAAGTCAGTCATTTCAATTGCTGATGCAATTCGGTCTACACCTGCTGCAAAACCTATGGCAGGAATACTGTTCCCACCGAGATCAGCAACAAGGCTGTCGTATTTTCCGCCACCGCCATATGCGTCTTGTGCACCTTCATGCCCTGTAGCTTCAAAAACTGTTGAATTGTAGTAATCTAAACCTCTGACAAGACAGGGGTCAACTTCGTAATTGATATTGATTTTATCTAGTATCGATGTTAGCTTTTTGAATCTTTCTGAAGTTTCTGAACCCCAAAAATCATGTATTTTTGGAGCATTTTTAATTGATTTAATCGTTAACTCTCTTTTGCTGTCAAGTATACGTAATGGATTTTTGTCTATGTTTGTTAAGTCTTCTTTGGAAAGGTTTTTTTTATTTTTATTCAGCCATTCTTTAAGATTTTTTAGATAATCAAGCCTTTCTTGGCTTGTGCCTAGAGAGTTAATTTTTATAAGATTTTTAACTTTGAGTTCTTTTAATAATGTTGAAAGAAAATAGATACATTCTGCATCAGATTCGAGAGAATCTGAGCCAATAAACTCTGCCCCTAATTGAAAAAATTGTCTGTATCTTCCTTTTTGCGGTCTTTCGTAGCGGAAGAAAGGACCAAAGTAGGAAAACTTATTGCCATTATGCCCATTGATCCAGTTGTTTTCTAAAGCTGCTCTAATTAGGCCTGGCGTACCTTCGGGCCTTAAACTAAATTCTCTATTTTTTCCATCTTGAAATTTATACATTTGCTTTGTAACAATATCTGTTGTTTCCCCTGTTGATCTTTCAAAAAGTTTTGTTGATTCAAAGATTGGAATTTCGACATGCTCGTAACCTAAATCTTTTGATATTGCTAAAAATAAACTTCTTATTTCTTCAAAAATTTCAGTTGTTTTGGAATCAAGATCTCTTGTTCCTTTTGGTTTTTTGTATTGCGGCATATAGGTTATTGTAATTATTTCATATTAACCTTAATTAAAAAAATCTAGAATTTATGATTAAGGTGGGATGGCTGAGCGGACTAAAGCGCACGCCTCGAAAGCGTGTGGGCATATCATTTGCCTCGGGGGTTCGAATCCCTCTCCCACCGTAGAATTAAGAAAATGAAAAAATGTTTTTTGTTTGTTTTTTTCCTTGCAAGCGCTTTTCCAAGTGCGAAAGGCTCAAATTGGATCTCTTCAAATCCTGAAATAAGTCAGGGAGATTTTTCTTTAACATATGTTGAGTCAAGAACAGGGCTTGATCCCGAGGCATTAATTTCTTTTAATTTTCATTCACCCCTAGAGGGGAATTCTTCATGGGGTTTTGGAAGCTCATTTTCTGGAGAAAAAAATAATCAAGATTGGAAAATCAATGAAGGTCCAATTGATTTTTTCTATAGAGCAAAGTATAAAAAAGAAAATGAAATTGCTTCTGGGGATTGGTTTGTTAAATTTGGAATGCCTACAAATGAAAATGATTCAATGTCCTGGGGTCTTGGTTCAAGAAATGGAGGGGTTTCTGATGGTTTTATATTCAAGGGTCCTTTTTATTGGGGATTGGGTTTTCTATATGAGTCCTACGTTGATAATCCCAATATTGAGCATTTTTGGAAAGCAGGAATTGAGGCTGTTTGGGAAAAACAATACGATTATGGTTTAAGGGTGGAACATTTTGCATCAACCTCCCCGTCACTTCCAAGAGAAGCGGCTTTAGATTGGTCTTTTTGGGTTAGGGGAGGGAGTAGTGAATCCTGGAGGGCCTTTTCAATAACATGGAGAGATGAGGCGACGAATGCAAACTTAGAAACCCTGTATAAATTTTCTATTGGTTGGGGAGATTGAATTTTGAGAAGCTTGTTAATCCATCTTTCAGAATCAAAATTTTCAGAGAATTTTTTTAGGGCCTTTTCTCCAACTAAAAAAGTTATCAAACGATTTATAGCTGGTGACAGTCTTGATGATGGAATTAATGTTTCAAGGAATTTAAAAAAAATTGGAGCTGATTCAATTCTTGATTTGCTGGGGGAAAGTGGAGATAGGGAAAAAACAAAAAAAGCATTAAAAGATATATCGGCAATGATTGACCACTGCAAGAAAGAGGACGATATTTGGGTTGGATTAAAACCAACACAGTTAGGGCTTTCTGTTAGTAAAAGTTTATTTAAGCAAAATTTGACAAATGTTTACAAGCAAGGTTTAAAAAACGATGTCAAAATTACTGTAGACATGGAAGACAGCGGTACAGTGGATGACACCCTGGCTGTTTTTGAAGAGGTAAGGCAGGATTTGAATTTAGGAATCTGTCTTCAGGCTTATTTGAGAAGAACGTATTCTGACCTGGAGTCTCTTTTGGAGAATGGCTTGAGGGCAAGAATTTGCAAAGGTGCTTATAACGAATTGCCAGAAGTTGCGTTTGAGTCAAGATCGGAGATAAATGAATCTTATATGAATTTGGTTAGTCTTTTTTTAACAGAGGGTTTGGACCTTGGAGGATATCCCGAGTTTGCTACACATGATCCCCATCTGACAGAAAGTATTTTAAAAATTGTCAAAGAAAGAAAGATACCAAAAGACAAGTTTGAATTTCAAATGCTTTATGGCGTGAATACGCCTTTACAGAATAAAATTTTAAAAGAGGGATGGCGTTTGAGGATATATGTTCCGTTTGGAGATAGTTGGTATCCTTACTTCATGAGGAGACTTGCTGAAAGGCCGGCAAATTTATCTTTTTTCTTAAGGGCTATTTTTGGGAGGTAGAAAATGGCAAGGATTTCTAAAATCGTGACAAAAACAGGAGACGGAGGGCAGACTGGCTTGGGGAATGGAGAGAGGGTGAAAAAATACAATCCAAGGGTTCAAGCTTATGGTGAGGTTGATGAGGCTAATTCTGCTGTAGGGCTCTCTTTGAGTTTGGGGGCATCTCCTAAAGAATATTTACAAGTTGTGCAAAATGATCTTTTTGACATAGGTGGCGATTTGTGTTTTCCAGAATCTAAAAACAAAAAATTTATTTTTTCCGAAAAGCGATTAGGCATTTTAGAAAAGAAGATAGACGAGGAAAGTAAAGATTTGAAACCTCTTGAGAACTTTATCCTACCTGGAGGAATGCCTCCAGCTGCAGCATTGCACTTAGCACGCTGTATTGTCAGAAGAGCTGAAAGGTCTTTTTGGGAACTTGCAAACAAAGAGAATCCAAATCCCGTAATAGGCAAATATCTAAATAGACTTTCTGATTATCTTTTTATTCTTGCTAGAAAGAATGGGGGAGAGGAACAATCTACTTGGGATATGGGAGATTAGCCTGAGTGTCTTACAAGTATTAAATCTCCATTTTTGACAATATAGCTTTTTCCTTGAAGGGTCCAAAACCCTTCTTTCTTTGCGTTTGCTTCTCCTCCAAGTTCTATAACTTTTTCAGATGGCCAAACATCACCTTTTATGAAATTATTTTCTAGATCTTTATGGATGGCCCCAGCCGCTTCTTGAATTGTTGAGTTGGTTGGTATATCCCATGCTCTAACTTCAGTAGGTCCTGCTGTATAAAAAAAATGTCTTCCATTAATAAAGAATATTTTCTTCAAAAGTATCTTTGAAATTGGTTCTTTTATTTTGTATTCTTTTAAAAAGATTTCTTTTTCATCATCTTCTAGTTCCTGTAAATCTTTTTCTAATTCAAGACATGCATAATCAAAAGCCATATCACTCCATTTTTCTTTTATAGAGGTGTCTATCTCTTCAAATTTTGAGGAATTTATACTATTTTCAGAGATGTTGATTACAAAATATACTGGTTTCAAAGAAATGAACTGGTAACCTTTTACGGTTGATTTTTCAGAGTTTGTCAATTCGGGAAATTTTGATAAATTTAATTCTGAATTTATTTTTTCAAGAACCTCCAGCTCCTTTGCTCTTGCATTAACGCCTTTTTTTGTTTCTTTGGATATTTTTTCAATTGATGATTCGACTATGGGGAGGTCCTGTAAGCAGATCTCTTCTATAAAGGCATTTATGCTTGTTGGTAGTTTTTCAGGATTTAAATTAGAAAAATTTGGAATTATACAAATTAAACCATTTAAGTTTCTCAACCTTGAAGCCTCTCTTGTGTTTATCACTGAAGATCCAGAGGAGGGGCTGTCAGACAATTCAATTTTTGTTTTTGTTATCTTTTTTGGATTGTAAATTTTTGAAAGATCTTCAAGTTTCGAATCTTCTATAGATGTTATCGTTATGCTTTCACCGTTTTTCCCAAGGGTATCAGGATTGTTTTTTTTCAACGTTTTGTAAAGTGTTGTTTTTCCACTTCCTGGGGTTCCTACTATGCCAATTTTTAACATCGAGACCTATTTTGCTAATAGGGCTTTGCAAGCTCTCAACGCTGTTGGATATTTGAATTTGTATCCAGCATCTAAAATTTTTTGAGCAGAAATTTCCCTTCCTTCAAGAAGGAGTGAAGACATCTTGCCAAATATACCTTTTACTGCGATGCCTGCAATTGAAGACGCTATTTGAGGTTGCATTTGCCATGCTGGCCTTCCATAAGCTTCATTTAATGCTAGGCAGAATTCTTTTTGTGTTGTTGGCTCTGGGCCTACTAAATTAAAAATACCAGAAGATTCAGAATTTTTTTCCAAGAATATTATCGAATCTACAACATCATCGATATGTATCCATGGAAAGAATTGTTTGCCTGATCCAAGCCATGCTCCAAATCCAAGTTTGTAAGGAAGGTCTATATTCGGAAAGGGGCCAGCTTCTTTTTGTAAGACAGGGCCAATTCGAACGATGATTTTTCTTATGTCGTCACTCGTCTTAACTTCATCCTCCCACAGCTTACAGACATCAGACAGCCAGCTTTCACCATTTTCAGTATCTTCATCAGCTGCATCACCATCCATGCCATAGTAGCCAATTGCACTTGCATTTATCCATGTTTTAGGGCTTTTTTTTAATGAGTCGTAAAGGAAAGAAATCATTCCTGTTGAGTTGACACGACTATCCAAGATGTTTTTTTTAGCTTCAGGAGACCATTTTTGAGCCACGTCTTCTCCGATAAGGTTTACTATCGTGTCTGCTTTTTTCCATGCATTCAAGAATGGCTTTCCAGCATCTTTATCACTGCTGTGAACAAATTCAATCCCCTGTGTCCATTGAGATTTATCTACAGGAACTGACCTTGACGAAACAACAACATTGTCCCCACGCACAATAAGTCTTTTTACAAGATGCCTACCGATTCTTCCAGTTCCGCCAATAATTAACCAATTAGTCATTTTCTATAAGCGAAAATTGTATAACT
>CAZFBE010000015.1:0-21623 GCA_964517115.1 uncultured bacterium | reverse complement strand
TTTTTTAAACCAGATCAAGAAACCACGCTTTGGGCATGCCTTTTATTTATTACGGCAATTTTAGTCACACTATCAAAAGCTAGAAAGGGAGCTGATCTTTATGTAAGGTCTATCCCTGGCCTGGATGCAGTAAATGAAGCAATTGGAAGGGCTACAGAGATGGGTAAACCAATTCTTTTTTGCCCAGGGCTTTCAAGTGCTGCTGATGTTGCAACTTTGGCAAGTTTGAATATTTTAGGAAGGGTTGCACAAAGAGTTGCAAATTACGAAAGTCGGTTGATAGTTCCACACAGGGACCCCATTGTAATGAGTGTTGCAAAAGAGACTTTAAGAGACGCTTATCTCCAGGCAGGAAAGCCTGAAATACTAAATGAAGAAGATAATTTTTTTATAACTGAAGATCAGTTTGGCTACACTGCTGCAGTTAATGGAATCATGGTGAGAGAAAGACCAGCAACTATATTTTTACAAGGCATGTTTTATGCTGAATCATTACTTTTGGCCGAGACAGGAAACTCAATTGGGGCTATCCAAATTGCTGGCACGGATGCAATACATCAATTACCATTTTTTATTACTTCTTGTGATTACACATTAATTGGAGAAGAGTTGTATGCTGCAGGAGCATATCTTTCAAAATCACCTGACCTAATGTCTTCATTAAAGGCAGCAGATTACCTAAAAGCTTTACTGTGTATTTTGATAATTGTTGGTTTAGTTATGACACTTCTTGGTAATTCTTTAATTTTTGAGGTTTTTGGTAAATGAAAACAAAACTTCCTTTAACTGTAGCTTTCCTAACCGGCATATTTATGGCTTTTTCTTATTTTGTAGAAAGAGATAATGTTGATTGGGTAAGGATCATTTATGAAGAATTAAATCAAAATAACATAGTTATTGGAGTTTTTGTATTGTATTTAGGGGTAGCAACACTGATTATCAAGCATGCTAAAAACATAAGGGATAAAGACTCTGATTCAATTTATTCTTGGATAGTTATAGCTTCGACTTTTGTAGTTTCTTGGATAGGTTTAGCTCAAACTGAAGGCGATAGCATTGGGACAAATGACAATTTCCAATGGGTGTTCAATAATTTCCAGGTCCCTCTTTCAGCAACAATGTTTTCTCTTTTGGCTTTTTTCGTTGCAAGCGCAGCTTACAGAGCTTTCAGGGCTAGAAATACCGAAGCTACCTTGCTGCTGATTGCTGCAGCAATAGTAATGATAGGGAGAGTACCTATTGGTGCTGTTATTTCTGATGCTCTGAATCTATCTGGATCTTTTTCATTGCCTGCAATAGCTGAATGGATTATGGACATTCCAAACACTGCTGCAAAAAGAGCTATAACAATTGGAGTTGGTTTAGGCATGACGGCAACAGCGATAAAGATAATCTTTGGTATTGAAAGAACTTATATGGGAAGTGGAAAATGAATATTTGGCAAAAATTATCCTCTATCGACAGAAGGTGGGTTTTTCTTGCAATGGCTCTTTTTGTAGCATTCCCAGTATTGAAACCTCTTGGTCTTCCTGTAACCACAACGAAAGAAGTTGAAGACATACATTCTTTTATCGAAAATCTAGATGGTACAAAACCCATTATTTTAGGTCTTGATTTTGGTCCTTCTACAGCTCCTGAATTAACACCCATGGCAAAAGCTTTGATAAGGCATTCTTTATCAAAGGGCATTCCAGTCTTGGGTGTTAGTTTGGCTCCAGATGCTCCAGGTGTTGCTAATGACATTATGAAATGGGCAGAATCTGAACTCAATGCTGTTATGGGGAAAGATATAGCTTACCTTGGTTACAAAGTTGGAACTCTTAACGTTATTCTTCAAATGGGTCAAGGAATCTCAAAACCTTTCCCGAAAGATTATTATGGAAATAATACTGACGATTTGCCTATTATGGAAGGGGTTGAAACCTTAGAGGATTGTGCTATGGTTGTTGGGCTTGAGGCAACTGCAATTTCAGATCTTTGGATTCAATATGCTGGTGATCAAATGGGGGTTCCTATTGGAATAGGGATGACTGCCGTTTCTGCTCCAGAAGCTTATGTTTTTTATCAATCAGGGCAAATAGTTGGTTTGATGGGTGGAATGAAGGGTGCTGCTGAATATGAGCTTTTGGTTAACGCTCCTGGTGCTGCTGTCCAAGGTATGGATGCTCAATCTTTAGGGCATATTGTTATCCTTGTTTTTATAATTTTAGGAAATTTGGGGTATTTCTTTGGAACAAAAGGCCAGGAAATTTCAAGATTGAAATCTTTGAGAGATGGTGAGAAATGATATTTAATTTAATTGCTCCATTTAATACACCTGAAGGTTTGGGCATTTGGATTGCTGCTTTTTTAACTTTGTGTATTTTTTCTTTCCTTTACAAAGATAATCCTTTTTATAAATTTGCTGAACACTTGTTCGTAGGTGTTTCTACTGGTTATTACATATCCATTTACTATTGGAATACCCTGAAGCCAAATTTGATTGATGAGTTGAGGAAGGGTTTCTCAGCACTTGGAGAAGGGAATGTGCAAAAGGCTTTTGGTCTTGATGAGAATGGCTCTATTATTGCTGAACCACACCTACGAATGGTTGTTCCTTTAATGTTGGGTATTTTCATATTCCTTATATTCATTTCTAGAAAAAATGCTTGGCTTTCAAGAATATCTTTTGCTTGGTATATTGGGGTTGCAAGCGGTATTGCTATCCCTGCTTCAATGGCTACAAGGGTTTTGATCCAGGCACAAGGTTCAGTTAGAGATTTTTGTATTTTCAATGCAGGCTGTGCTAATGCAGCTGGCCTAGATCCACAAACTGCAACTACATCACTTTGGATAAATTCCGCTTTATTGCTTATAGGAACGCTCTGTGCTGTTGCATATTTTTTCTTCAGTCTTCCATCTAAAGGTGTTTTGAAGGCTATGAATAAAGTGGGGATATACTTTTTAATGATTTCTTTTGGTGCATCTTTTGGCTATACGGTCATGGCTCGTATTAGTCTTTTGATTGGAAGATTTCAATTTCTTTTTTATGATTGGCTCGGCATAAACATTTAAATGATTTTTAATTTTTTAAACTTAATTTTTCAAATTCAAATAAAAGAGGGCAAGGGACCTGTTTTCCTTGTTCTTGTTTTGTTTATTTGTGCTCTTGTTTTCTTTTTGGACAAGGCAAGAAAGGGAGCAAGTTTCAAGATTAGAAAAATTGCTGGCCTCGATGCTGTTAATGAAGCGATAGGGCGAGCCACCGAAATGGGCAAATCAATTCTTTATACAACGGGTCTTGAAACTGCAAGTCATATAGCAACAATTGCTTCATTAACTATTTTGTCTAGAGTTGCTAAACGAGCTGCGAGGTATGGAACAAGGTTACAGGTTCCATCATTTGATCCAATTGTCATGACCCTAAGTCAGGAGATTGTCAGAGAGTCTTATCTTGAAGAGGGGATGATTGATAGCTTTAGAAAAGATGATATCTTTTACCTTACCCAAGAGCAATTTGCATATACTGCAGCTGTTGAAGGTGTTTTGATAAGAGAAAAACCAGCAACTGTTTTCCTAATGGGTTATTTTTATGCAGAATCATTACTTTTAGCCGAGACAGGAAATTCGATTGGAGCTATCCAGATTGCAGGAACGGATGCGGTTACACAACTTCCATTTTTTATTGTTTCTTGTGATTACACATTGATTGGAGAAGAGTTGTATGCAGCAAGTGCTTATCTTTCAGAAGATTCAAGCATCATTTCTTCACTCAAGGCTCAGGATTTTGGAAAGGCCTTATTGTGGATATTTTTATTTATAGGAAGTATTTTTACTTTTTTTGGATCTGTTAAATTTCTTTCAATAATAGGAGGTTCAAGTTGAGCAACAGGGGACCTCTTGCAGTTGCATTTATTGCTGGGATGTTAATGATAGGGGATTATTTCCTTGATTGGGGACCATTGAATAGTTATGCTGAATGGGTTCAAAAATATTACATCATTATTGCTGCATTTGCAATTGTTTTAGGTGTTGCAAGTTTATTTAAACTTCATTTAGGAAAGCTTAAAAGAAAAGAAGATGGGTGGAGGTATTCGATAGTTACTTTTTTTGGATTCTTTGCAATGATTGTTACGGGCTTGTTTATGACAAGTGGGGATCTGACAGGAACTAAACATCCTTGGAATGCTTGGCTGTATACGAATGTTCAACTTCCTTTAGGCGCTACGATGTTCTCCCTTTTAGCCTTTTTTATTGCAAGCGCAGCCTACAGGGCATTTAGGGCAAGGTCTTTAGAGGCTACCCTTCTTCTTCTAGCAGCATGTTTAGTTATGCTTGGTCAAGTCCCAATACTAACTGGAGGGGTTTTTGAAAGTCTTCCTGAAATTAAGCAATGGATATTGGATATTCCAAATATGGCCAGCAAAAGGGCAATCATGATTGGTGTTGGTTTGGGAATGATGTCAACAGCATTAAAGATTATTTTTGGAATTGAAAGAACGTATTTGGGCGGAAGTGAAGAATGAACATTTGGGATAAGTTGCAATCTATAGATAGAAGATGGATTTTTTTAGTTATGTTCATTGTTATTATCATCCCCTTAATGAATCCAAAAAGTTTAGATATAAATGTGAGTGAGCCAACAAGAAAAGCTTTTGAAAGGATTGAAAATGTTCCTAGCGGTAGCAATGTTTTAATATCTTGGGACTTTGATCCAGGAAGTCAGGCTGAGTTGCTTCCTACTGCCAAAGCCATGCTTCATCAGTTGTTTGAAAAGAATGTGAATATTGTTGTTATAACCTTGTGGCCTGCTGCTCCAACCTTGGCAGATACAACTCTTAATGAAATTTCAACTCTTTATAACAAGCAGGAGGGGGTTGACTGGGTGAATCTCGGTTTTAAACCTGGGTTAGATATTGTTGTAAAAAGTATGGGTAGTGACATTCATGAGATTTTTCCTGCAGATGACAAAGGAAAAAGGGTTGAAAACATTCCTCTTATGAAAGATATAAGAAATTATGATGATTTCAATTTAGTCATTGATTTAAGTGCAGGATCAAGTGTTGATTTTTATGTTGAACAGGCTCATGGCGCTTATGGTGCTGACCTTGTTGCTGCGGCAACTGGTGTCATGATTGGAGATTTTTATCCTTACCTGGAAGCTAACCAGTTACAAGGTTTGGTCGGTGCTCTTGTGGGTGCTGCTGAATATGAAAAACTTATGGAGAAGGCTTATGGTTTGGAACCAGACAAGGCTACTGCTGGAATGCAGGCTCAAGCAAAAGCTCATTTAGCAATTATCATCTTTATAGTTCTTGGAAATATTGGATTTTTTGCAAAAAGAAAAAAAACTTCACCGAAATTGGAGAGTTTAAATAAATGATTTTCAACCTTCTTATTGCTGATCCCTTGAGTCCGGAAGGTATTGGGGTTTGGATCGCAGCTATATTGACAATAGGGATTTTTTCCTTTCTCTACAAGGATAATCCTTTATTTAAATTCGTTGAGCATCTTTATGTTGGTGTTGGTGCTGGTTATATTGTTGTAGTTGCTTGGCATAATGACATTGCAACAAATGTCATTCAGCCACTTAAAGATGGACTGCTTGCGATTCAGAATAATGATCCGAGTGGTTGGTCAGATGTGATTAATCCAATTATGGCATGTTTGATTGGAAGTTTTTTATTCTTTCCTGTAATTGCTCCAAGGCTTAGATGGCTTACAAAATATGCATTTGCTTTCATACTCGGTGCTTTTTCTGGCGTTAAAGTCGGACCTGTTATCAGTGAAAAGCTAATTACCCAAGTTTCCTCTACATTGAATCGTATTTGTGCAACTTCTAGCGAATGTGCAGCACAATCAGCCTCTATAAATTACACACCCGAATCATCAGCACTTTTCAATGCAATTTTTATACTGATTGGTGTTTTGTGCGGATTGATTTATTTTTTCTTTTCTTTGGAGCATAAAGGAGCAACTAGAATTGCAGCCAAAACCGGTATATTAATTTTGATGATTGGTTTTGGTGCGAGTTTTGGCCTTACGGTAATGGGGCGTGTTTCTTTGCTGATCGACAGAATCCAATTCCTTTTAGTGGATTGGTTGGGCTTGATTGGTTGACCCTATAAATTAATGATTGAAGAACAAATTTCTATACCCTTAAAAGATTCCAATGAAGCTTTGAGAATTTTGGGAATTGGCGACAGAAATGCCAAGGAGTTAAGAAGAAAGTTTGGAGTAAGGCTTTCTTTTGACAATAATGAATTACTAATCCAAGGAAATACTATTAATACGGAATTGGTTAAAACGCGTTTAAATCAGGTTGTTTCAAAAATAAGAAAAAAAGATGATTTGAACCCAGGTGTTGTTGAGGGTATTTTGATGGGTGGTAAGTTTAATACAGAGAAATTTGAAATAAATGGAGAAATCATTGAACCACAAAGCAATGGACAGGCATTGCTTATCAAGAACATCCTTCAAAATCCTCTTGTTTTGGTTTCAGGGCCTCCAGGTACTGGAAAAACATTTTTAACAGTTGCTTGTGCTTGCAAGTTATTGCAAGATAAGGTTATAGAGAGAATTGTGCTGTGTCGCCCTGTTGTTGAAGCTGGTGAAAACTTAGGTTTCTTACCTGGAGATATTGATTCAAAAGTTTTTCCTTACTTTAGGCCGCTGCACGACTCTCTTGTTAAGCTGCTGGGATTTCCTGCAACAAAAAGAATGTTTGATTCTGGAATTATAGAGATGGCCCCTTTGGCTTACATGAGGGGTAGGACATTGGAAAATTCTTTTCTGATATTGGATGAAGCTCAAAATACAACAACCTCTCAAATGAAAATGTTCTTAACAAGGATGGGGAAGGGTTCAAAGATTGTTGTTACCGGGGATCCAACCCAATGCGACCTCCCAAAAAGAAGAAAAAACGGTTTGACTTACTCTTTAAAGGTTTTATCTAAAATCAAAAACATAAGTGCAATTGAATTAAAAGGCAAGGATATGGTTAGGCATCCTTTGGTTGAAAAAATAGACAAAGCATTTGGAGTTAACGCTTGATGAAATTCAAAATAAATAAGAAATCCTTTTCGCTTGTTATTTTTTTCGTTTTTTTGGCATGCTTTATTTCACGTAGTTTGCATGTTTTCTATGGGACTGTTGTCTTGAATGAAGATCAACTTGTAGAAAGAAATATTTATGCAAAAAGCTCATTCTCTTTAGAGAGTGGGGTTGATTACGATACGGGAGATTTGATAATTGCCGAAGGGGGGTTTGCAGAAAAAGAAATAATTGATGCTTTAGAGGCCGATGGACAACTTAGAAGTCCTGATTGGTCTTTTAAACTTTTGGCAGATTCTCTTTATTGTTTGCTTTTACTCTCTCTTGTCTGGATAGCTGTTGAAAAAATTGGATATCCGATAAGTAATTTTTCACATAATTTGAATTTTTTAGCATTTTTAGCCAGCGCTTTGCTTATTGCTACTTCTTTATTTTCTTTATTAAATCCAGGATTCAATCCAACTTTTCAATTGGCTATTCCAATCAGCACTTGTCTATTAACTTTGATAATACTGTACCCATTTCGTTTTGCTTTAATTTATTCTTTATTACTGCTCTATCTTTTAGTGCCAATACTTCCTGATTTGGAGATTAGAAACTTAGTAGGGATATTTTCCGCTTTAGCAGCAATAGTCGGAATAAAGGATAGGAGCAAAATCAAATTATTTGAATCGACTTCTTTTTTGGTTTTGTTTTTATGGCTTTTAGATTCGTTAATGAATTTTTCAAAATATGGAACTTCAACTTCAATTACAGAATTAGTTTTGAAAGAAAGTTTACCCGGTTCTCTTCTTACAGGGGTTCTTGTTTTTGCATTGGTAACATTGTTTTTGAAAATTGCAAAAAAAGTATTTTTATTATCGACTCCAGAAGCGCTAGTTGAGCTATCTGCTCCAGACCATCCTTTATTGGCCCAGTTAGCAGAAAAAGCTCCTGGAACCATGGCTCATGTTCATGCTGTTCAAGAAATTGCAGAAGCTGGATCTGCAGCAATTTCTTCAATGGAAAGTTCTTCAAGCTCCCCTGTGAATCCTTGGTTGGTTAGAGCAGGTGCTTTATTCCATGACATCGGAAAGATTGAAAGGCCTCACTTTTTTAGCGAAAACCAAAAAGATGGAGACAACCCTCATGAGGATCTTTCTCCACAGATGAGCGCAAGGTTACTGATCAGTCATGTTAAGAGTGGTATTGAAATTGCAAAAAATTCCAAACTTCCAGATAGGGTTATTTCAATTATAAAAAGCCATCATGGAGAAACTTTAGCAGGTCATTTTTACACGTTGGCAAAAGAGCAAGCAGAAGCAGTAGGGGCTACCCCTCCTAATGATAAGGATTTTAGATATCCTGGCCCAAAGCCAAAGGCTATTGAGGAGGTTATTGTTTCTCTTGCTGATGCAGTTGAGGCCATTAGTAGGTCATTGAGAGATCTTCCGTCGGAAGAACTTTTAAAAATACTGAATGAAGAAATTAGTGCAAGGGAGGCTGAAGGACATTTTTCTGATTCTGAAATCACAACAGCCCAATTTGCAGTATTGAAAAAAGCTGTTTTGGATGAGGCTGTATTAAGACACCATCGAAGAATAGGGTACATAAAAGAATCTTGAGTATTTCCATATCAAATTCAGAGTTAGAAATAAATCATGAGGTTCATGCGGTGTATTCAAAGATTACAAATGACCGTATGGATAGAGGCAAATCTTCGAAAGGGGATGTTTCATTGGTTTTTGTCGATAAAAAACATATGCAAGGTTTGAATTCAAAATATAGAGAAAAAAACGTTCCGACAGATGTTTTAACTTTTGTCTTGAACAAAGATTCTTTTGAGGGAGAAATTTATATATGTATTGATGTATGTAAAGAAAACAATATTAAAAAATGGGTTTTAAACAGGGTTATTCATGGGTTGCTCCATTTAGATGATTGTCATCATGATTCAGAGGAAGAAGTAAAAATAAATGAAGATAGACATAAATTGCTTTTTGCGGAAGTTTTTTGATGATTTTATTTTTTGTTCAGCAATCTTTTTCTTTTCAGTGGGAAATATTGATACCAGTTTTCCTTCTAGCATTTTCAGCATTTTTTTCATTTGCTGAAGCTGCAGTTTTTGCAATATCAAGCACAGAACTTTCTTCAAGGGACTCTTCTTCTGCGAAGGTTCTAAGAAAGGTTGTTTCCGATCCTGAGCAATTGTCAATGTGTTTGATGATTGGTTACAACTTAGCAAACATAAGTTTAGCTTTGTTGACTACGCAATTTGTTATTTCTTTTACTTCTGGATTAAGTAATCAAAAAATCATTTTAGCCTCGGTCGCATTGTTGAATTTTTTCCTTGTTACAACTTTTGCAGAAATCATTCCTAGGTTGCTAGCAATTAAAAACCCTTACAACTTTGCTTTGCGCATTGCGCATCTTTTATATTTTTTTACATTGATACTTAAGGTTCCCGCATTTTTAATAAAAAAAATCAACCATCTTTTTTTATTGGTGATAAAGGTTCCTGAACTTAGCGAAGGAGAAACGATCGAAAGGGAAGTTCAGTCATTAGCAAGTGATGAAGTTTTTGCAGAAAGCGTTGAGGAGGATGAAGTTGAAATGATCCAAGGGGTTTTGAATTTAGAAGATTTGAAAGTCAAGGATGTCATGGTTCCCAGGATTGAAGTTGATGCTATAGAGAAATCATTGAAACTTTCAGATGTGTTTCAGTTTGTTTCTGAAAAATTTAGAAGCAGATATCCTGTCTACAATGAAAGAATAGATAATATTGTTGGGGTCCTTCATGTAAAGGATATATTGGGCGAAGATTTATCCAATCCAATAGAGTCCTACATTAAAGAACCCTTAATGCTTCCTCCTGATGTACCTTTGGATAATGCTTTCAAGTCGATGAGAAATAATAGAAAACATTTGGCAATAATTTTAGACGAGTACGGAGGGATGGATGGAATCGTTACTGTTGAAGATTTACTAGAAGAGGTTGTTGGCCAAATAGAGGATGAATACCAATTAGAAGATCCGGATTTAGTTGAGGCAAATGAAGATTTGCTCATCGTTAGGCCTGCAGTTAGAGTTGCAGAAGTTATGGATGTGTTGAATTTAGCATGTGTTGACCCGCCTGCGGATCAGGTGGGACCTCTTGTTTATAAGATTTTAGGCAAGGTTCCAAAGGAAAAAGATTCAATTGAATGGGGAGGGTTGATTTTCAAGGTTGTTGATATGGATGGAACTCAAATTAAAAGGTTGGAAGTCATGAAGAGTGATAAGGATTTGTTATGACAATTACGCTAACGATTATTTTCATATTAATTTCCGGTTGGTTTACTGGTCTTGAGATTGCTTTGCTTCAAGCTGACAAAGTTGAATTGTCAAACAATGCAAAAAATGAGGACTCTGCTTCAAAAGGCCTATCAAAATGGATGTCAAATTCTTCAAAACTTTTTACAACAATACTGTTAAGTATTAATTTTTCAAATCAAATTGCAGCAGCAATTTTTTCATATTGGATTTACCAAAATCTAATGGATCAAAATCGAACTTTTCTTAATATCATTTTCACCTTGACAATTTTTATTTTTGCTGAAGGATTGCCAAAGATGTGGGCCATTAGAAGTTCTAAATTTTTTACCAATGGAGCAAATTTAAGTTTAAAAATCGCAGGCTATATACTAGCTCCTTTTGTGAGCTTTTTTTCCCTTCTTCCTAAAAAAATGAAAATGGATTCAAAAGGTTTGATTAGAGTTTACAAGATACAAAGAAAAGAAATTATAAAAATAACCGATAGGGCAATGGAGGAGGAGGTGATGACTGATGAAGCTAAAAGGATAAGGGGGGTTCTTCTTCTTGGAGAAAAAACGGTTAAATCATGTATTGTCCCAAGTAAGGATATTGTCGTTTTGGGTCCAGAGATGAAGATTGATGATGTAATCAAGGTGGTCAAAAAAACAGGGCATAGCAGGATACCTTTTTGTTTCGAAAATCTCGATGATTCTAGAACATACCTACATGCCAAATCATTGTTTAAGCTTAAGGATGGAGAGGATTGGAAAACTGTTCTGAAACCGCTTGTTAGGCTTGAAAGTAATACTTATTTAGATGACGCAATGGACTCTATTAAAAAGGGTGGAGGAATTGCAATTGTTGAAAATAGAGACAAGACACTCGGGGTAGTATTTTTAGAAGATATATTGGAATTTGCTCTTGGAAAAACTGCTGATGAGTATGATGAAAAGTTAAATTGAAAAAAAAGATTATCATCCATGCTGGAGCAGGTAAGCACAGATCCTTGCTGAGCGATGTGGATAAGGTTTTGAATCTCGCAATCAAAGAATCAATAAAAGAAGAAGGAAGAGGTGCTTTAGAAATGGCTGTTAGGGCTGTTGAGGTTATGGAAAACTCTGGTTTTTTAAATTCAGGATCTGGCAGCGTTAGACAAAGTGATGGAAAGGTAAGAATGGATGGGTCTATTGCGCTTAGCAATGGTTTTTTTTCTTCTGTTGTAGGACTTCCAGGCTGTTGGAATGTTTCAAGAATCTGCCAGGTTCTTCTTGATTCAAAAAATCCAATGATGTGTGGAGAAGAGCTTGAAATAAAGATGAAAAATCTGGGTTTTTCTAAATTAAAACCAGATCCGGATGCTTATGATGAATGGACCCAATCCGGCCAAAATTCACCTGGAACAGTTGGAGCTGTTTCTTTTGATGGAAAGAATTTGTGTTCTGTTACAACAACAGGAGGGAGATCCGGTGTGGATGCTGGAAGGGTTGGAGATAGCGGTATGGCTGGCTGCGGGTCTTCAGCTAATAGCATTGGAGCTGTTTCCTGTACTGGAATTGGCGAAGCAATAGTTAGATCTAGATTAGCTGATTACACTCTGAATATTATGAAAAAATTAAATCCCATGGATGCATGTAAAAAGGCTATAAAAGAATTAGAAAAAGATATTTTGTCACAAGGTTTGGGAGGTTTGATTGCAATAAATAACAAAGGAGAGGTTGGTTGGGCATTCAATACTGAAGAAATGCCTATATGCATTCAATAGAATTTGGTAATGGACTTATTTGGTATCATTTTTTTGTACATATTTGCATGTATAGGGAGTTTCTTAAATGTTGTTATCTATAGATACTATTCAAAAGAGAGTGTTGTTTTTGGTTCTTCTTATTGTCCATCATGCAAGGAAAAAATAAAATGGTTTGACAATATACCCATTATTTCTTGGATTTTGTTGAAGGGTAAATGCAGATCATGTAAAAAAAAGATTTCCGTATCTTATTTACTTGTAGAGCTATCCGCAGTTTATATTGGATATTATTTGTTTTTCATAAATAATAATTTTTTTATTTCCAATACAGAAAACGAAATGCAATTATCTTTGGCAATATTAAGTTTTATTTTATTTTGTTTATTTTTAGTAATTACCGTCATTGATTTAAGGTCCAAAATAATTCCAGATAGGTTTTTGTTACTTTCAGGATCGGTAGTTTTTTTCATGCATTTTTTTACAGAAAACCCAAGTGAGTCTTTGTATGCCGGGTTAATTGGAATGGTTTTCCTCGCCGCGTCTCTAGCAGCAGTTTTGTGGATCGGTAGTTTGGTTTTAAAGAGAGATGCAATGGGTTGGGGAGATGTAAAAATGGCTTTAGTAATAGGTTTTCTTTTGGGTTTTGATTATGGATTTTTTGCAATTTCTCTAGCAATATTTTCAGGTGCAATTTTTGGATTAATGATGATGTTGTACAAAAGAATAAGAAATGAAAATTATAGAAATCTAGAAATGCCATTTGGGCCATTTTTAGCAATTGGGACATGCGTGACTTTTTTACATGGAGTTTTGGATGTTTCTTTTCTAACTAAATTTCTTTCTGGGTCTTGATTTTCTATAAAAAGTATCAATTTTTTCTTTAAATACTTAAGTATTTAAAAATATTCCTTTTTCAAAATATGCTTTATACTCTATAGGTTTGAATGAATTTGTTCGTATTGTAAAAAAAATGAAAAAGTTTCATCACGGAGCTTCAAGAGGTTTCACTCTTGCAGAAATGCTAGTCGTTCTTGCAATTGTTGGAATACTGATAACACTAAGTTTGCCATCAATTTCTCAAGGAAACCACAGGAGAAAATTTGATTCCTATTCAACAAAGATATTGGGTGATCTGAGGTGGGCTTTTTCTGAATCTAGTTCAAAGGGGGAAGAGTTGGTTATAGAGGTAATTGGTTTTTATCACAACCAACAGAATACTGGACATCCTTTCCCTCTTGAAGATACTATAAGGGTCTGGAAGAAGAAAGATTGGAAAAAATATTTAGACATGTCTAGCCATAAAGCTCCAAACAATTTTTCTCTTGAGTTTTCCCCACCATATCTTGTTTACGACCTTTCCGAGGGTTCCACATTGAATGAGAATAGTTGTATTTTGGATGGTTCAGACCAGTCTTCAAGCCTTGTTGATTGTGATTACGTGATTGGAGAGGATGAATTGCCAGTCCCCTTAAGGGAGTATGTAAGAGAAGATTACAAGGATCCCCCTGCGCTTCTTGAGACCCCAGAATATCAAGCAGTCTTATCAAGCAAAAAATTTAAAAGGATAAGGAATATACCGAGAGAGATTGATTTGATTGCACCATATGTTGACCAATCCCTTTATGACGGAAGTGGTTTGGTAAATTACGAAAATTTGATTTCTTATGCTGTTATAAGGCCTGAAGGCAATTCTGAAAACTCCACAGGGGTTTTGACATTTGCGTTTATGCTGAAGCCTGAATATTTTTCAGAAAGAATTTTAAACCTTTCAAACAAAATGGTTGATAATGCATCTCGTTTCAAGTGTGCAATGGAGGCAAATTTACAGAGCAGGTCGAATGGAAGAACCGTCCAATTGATGCTTGCTAGTGGTGGTGTTAGGGTTACAGAGTCTGCTCCTTCAGATTACATGGATCCCAATAGACAGTCTTCATGCAGTGTTCAAAATGTTGATGCTCAATGGTCTTTGGAGTTTGATAGAGGTCCGGGATGGAGATGAGAATTAAAAAATTAGGTTTTACTCTTGTTGAATTACTTGTGGGTATAAGTATTTTGATTCTTGTCTTGCTTCCAATTTTGACAGCTATAGGGAAAACAGTAAACAGAAGCGAACAGAGCCAATCAATGAATCAAGCATTAAATCTAGCTGAAGAACGCATGAGTGCTTTGGAAAACCACCTAGGTACACAAGATTTTTATCCTGGGGGAATTCCTTTTGACTTTGAGGGAGGAAGCAGATTGACAGATGACCAAGTCGACATTTCTAATGATCCTGAGTTAAGTAATTATTTATCAGGAGTTTGGTACAGAGGTCAATTGCAAGCACAGTCTGGGGAAACAGCTTTATATATGAATCCTTCTCGTTATGGTTGCGATAATCAAAATGCAATTGGTTCTGAGGTTGAGGACGGTTATCTAAATGACAACATGCATGTTTGTATTGATCCGCATAATCCTAATAACTTAGTTGACATGCAAGGGCTTGACTTATCTGATGAAAAATACAGGGTTGCAATGGCAATGTTTGCAGCAAGAATGGATCCCATAGATGCATTGGCAATTTACATGCCGGAGCTGCATCCCGAATCTTTTAGATTTAATAACATGAATACATGTAATACAAATTTTGAAGGAGATTGTCCAAGGATTGATGGAATTGAAGATTTTGGAGAAATTGTTGACAAGGCTTATTTTGAAGAATCTTCTGACTTTACTTGTTTTGGAGCTATTGACTCACATGTTGGAAGAAATTGGCTTGATTTTGGTTATTTGGCAAGCCCATTTGACAACGAAACATACTCTGATAACATTGCTTGGCCGGGGTATGGTCAATACTGGAGAATGATTGCTGCAAGTGGTGTCAGCAGAGCTAATCCTGACCCTACGGATGATAACAGAAATGAATGTGCGTTGAATCCAAACAAGTCAACAACATCTATCTCATCTAAGATTTCAAGTTCTTTAGATACCTTCCAGAAATTCAGACGAGAAACACAGGTTGCAACTGTTTATTTTCCAGGAGGAGGTAGGGATTTGACAGAAGTGATTGATCCCCAAGATGCAAGGTATTACAGATCTTCTGAAGGGGTTTTGGGACGCTTGGTTAGAGTCTCTGTTGTTTGGAGAGCTGGAGAAGGATGCTCTTCAAATAACAATCCTGCAACCCAAGGGGTATTTTCAAGATGTTCTGATCCGATTGCAAGTATACGTAAACAATTGAGTGCAGGCGATTCAAATATTAATTTGAGAAATAAAGTTTCCTTAAATAAAGGTATTGAACTAAGGAGATTTATCCCTGACCCAGACCAAGATCCATGCGATTTAATGGTACAGGTGCTTGATCAAGCAAAAACAAGCAGATTATCTTGGTCTTTACATGATGGGGATCCAACAAATACTTCAAATATTTTTGAAGAATGTTGGTTTAAGGATTCGTAATATGGAGGTTTTAAAAATGAAGAGAGGTTTTACATTGACTGAATTATTGGTAGTTATAGTCATAATCGGAATATTGATCACATTGGTTGTTCCAAGTGTTACAAAAGCAAGGAACAAAGCAAAGGAAGCTCAGGTGAAAGCAGGCGTTCATGACATAGAGATTGCACTGAGTTCTTTTTCTGCTGGAAATTCTGGATGGTATCCAGGCGTTGCTTATGACCCTAGTGGAACACAGTCACTGCAAGCAAATATGCTTGGGATTTCAGGAAGGTCTGGAGTTTCTGTTCCAGATGGTAATGAGGTTGTTTCAAGTGGTGTTGTCGGGGGAAGGATGGATTGCATGGTTGATCCAAGAAAATGCGGAGATGCCACTCCAACTCAAGATAAGTATCTTGATGACTACTGGAGGTGGGACAGACTGTATTTAGAAGGGGTTTTGGATGAGTATCCAACAAACCCTTTCAGCAGTGCAAAAGCTGGAAATTCAAGTGTTAAGAGGGGAATGCATAACATATTCGTGGTTGCGATATTGCCTGTTTCTGGTACGGGTGGTCCAGATTTCATAGGAACATGTTTATCAAAACCTGCTGGTGATGCTGAATCTTTTGCCGGTGGAGGAACTTGGTACAGTTATGAAAGTTACAACACTGTTGATGGAAGACTTTCTTATGGTTGGGATGACCCAAGTACTTCAACTCCAGCTGTTTGTGATGCTGTTACTGGAGATGATAATAATTCCTGGGAAGAAAGCCCAGATCTTTATCCGAGAGGTGATTTTTCATATATTCCACTAGATCCTGTTGACAGAAGAGCTTATGTAGATGCAAGCGGAAATCTAGCAAATGGAGAATATATGGCTTTTGTTGAGAATTATTGGATTATTGGATACGGATCAGAATCTGCATGGAAGTCTGATATCTTTGATGTAGAAGCATTGTCTTCAGGAAACAATTGTGGTTTGAAGTTTCAACAACCTCTAGGGAGGATTGACCCTGCATCAACAGCATCCTTTCTTAACTGCAATCCAACTGAATATGAAAACAGAGCTTTGGAAAGCCTTAGAGGGGGAATTCTTTTAGAAGGAACTGCTTATACGGAGCAAGCGTTTAGCGAATAGGTTTTCAATGAAGTTAAAAAGCACAAGAGCTGGTTTCACAATGACTGAACTGTTAGTATCGATAGCGATACTCTCTGTTGTTATGACTCTTTTGCTGACCGTGATTGAATCAACTTTTAAAACTTTAAGAGTTGTTACTGGACAGGCAAACTCATCGAATCGTGCAAGGGTTGCAATGGATCAAGTTGTTTCTGAACTAAGCAATGTTGCAGATTTGGGTTTTGTTGATTTTCATATTCCAAGAATAAAAAAATCAAGAGCTCAGTATCTAAATGGTTTAAACAGCACAGCTTCTGCAGGATGTGATATTTATTTGGAACTTAATCCACTAGATCCAAATTTTTCAAATGCCCCATATCCAAATTCAAAATTGTTTAATCAAGATTTAAATTTAAATTGCTATATAGAGCCTTGGGAGGTTTTGGATCCAGATCCAACCTGGACAAGAAGATTTTCTGAGGGGGCAGGAAGCACTGATGCTCCAGCTTCTTGTAATCAGTATATTGCTGAAGGGGTTTTGGCAATGCCAAATGAGTTTTCATCCATATCTTGCAATGGATCAAGTTGTCCAATTGGTTTAAATGATAGAAATTTAAACCCTGATGATCGGATGGCAGAAAGCGATCCTTTTGAGTTGTGGAGAGCTGAAGTCGAAGGGCTTAAGCCTTCCTGGAGCGATCTTTTTGGGGAGATGTGTTCTGAAGATTCTTCAGGTGGTTTTACAAGCACCTACAGATTAAATCCTTATATTACTTCTAGAGAGGATTTAGATGGCGACGGCACCGTTTCAGGGCAAGAGGCATTTTTGAGAACTCTTGTTTTTAAAACAAAAAGCCCAAAATACTCTTCTGATGAATCTTCAAACACTCCCAACCTAAGCGGTTCTTTAAATACGAATGTGAATATTGAACAATTGAAACACAGGGTAATAACTTTTGCTCATACCTGGAAGGAAAAGGCATTTTCTATACCTTTAAGTGAAAGTTTTGATGGTGGATGTGATCCATCTAACTACTCTCATCTTTCTTCAGACTTTGTTCTTTACAAGAGGGAATCTAGATTTTATTCTGATCCTATTTTAAACATGGATCTTGATCGTGATGGGAACCCAAATGAAGAGATTGAAGATGAGTGCCTTAGGACAATTGAAACTCCTGTTTCTGATGGTATTGTGGATATAAGATTCAAACTTTTTAATGGTGCAAATGAAATCAATGCTGGGAATCAATATTATTATTGGTTTGACAGAGACCCCAGTGATAACAATCCTATTAGCCCTCCAATAACAGCTTTGGATAGTGTAGATGCTGTCGAAGTGTACATAATGACAGCAAGTGACGACATTATTTCAGTTTTAAGAGGTTCTATGGAAGATGGTAAATTATTTAGCATAACATCAGGAAAACCTGGAGAGTTGGCAAGATTGAATTTTTTAAGAATCCAGAGTTTGAATCCTGAAATTTACAATCCTAGCAATTTTGTTCAATTAAGACAGAGGGTTAATTTATATGATTAGAAACAAAGGTGTCGCATTGGTTACGGTGCTTATATTTCTCGCCTTGGTTTTGCCTGCTCTTGTTATCATTCTTAGTTTTGCAAGAAACGAAATAGAGTTTGGATCTTTGGATTGGGAAAGAAAACAATCAGAAGAAATGGCTGAGTCAGGATTGGATATCGCTGAAACAATTCTAGAATTTGGTTTTGCTTCAAGTCAAAGTGGTTTCTTTAGACATGAAATGTTTAGGTTTCCAATGGATAAAGATGGGAATGGAACACTTGACGATACTGACGGTGATTTGACTTTGGATGAGTGGGGTTATGCTTTTCCATTTTCGACAATAGATCATCTTTCTTCACCATGGATTAAATATCCTGTTTTGTCCAATGAAACTTGGTTTTCTAGAGACTTGGTTAGTCATTCTGGGTTTTCCACAGCGCAATTGAACCGCCCATCTGGAAGCCTTCCAATTTATCCTTTATTTAAGGATAATAACAATACAGGATTGGTTGATTACTCTTCATATGAGCATTCTGAGTACGATTATTTTGATCCATCATTCGGATGTGCACAAAATACAACATCTTCATGGGAGCCTCATCCCTGTCTTGTCATGCCCTTTTTGCCTTTTGGAAAGAAGGGGCAGATTTCCCCGGTTTCTTCTTCTCCCTTAGAACTTGTAAATGCTGATTTGATGTGGAATGGATCTCCTTATGATTCAAACAATTCCTACAACCCTTCTCAGTTAAGGAATAATGATTTCATTTCTGATTGGAGTTACAGTTATTCAGTAACTGGAGATCGTGATAAAGCAACTGCCCACACTCCAAGTAATTTCCCATCATTGGGAGCGGAACTTTTCAACCCCTATGCTGACAGACTTAAATCTCAAACAACAACATGTAATCCAAGTCAAGATGAATTTTTTGTTCGTGATCTTTTTTTAAGTTCATCTGGATTAAGCTATCCTCTTCAACTAGATAAATCTTATGAAAATGAAACTGAATCCAGGATAAATTTTGGTTTACCCAGCATGCCTGATTCGTATGTCATGTTTGATCCAAGAACATGTATGCCAATTTATTCTTCACAAAATGCAGAAGCTGACGGAGGATATGAAGTTGTTGTTTCTGACGAAGGTGCAAGATTTCCAATTTATGGTTTTTTACACAATCCAGATGATCCAATGTTTAATAACCCAATGCTTTTAGAGTCTTTAGGAAATCTAGGAACGAATTTTCAGGTTGCTCCTGAAACTACCTTTATGCCAAGGATAACAGGTTCCAACACAAGCCAAAGAGGAGAATTTTCTCACCTTTCACAAAGGGGCATAATTTCATTATTGGCTCCATTTGATAGGGCTGATTACAACACAGGACATGCTGCAGCTATTATTTCTTACATAGGTTTTAATGATGTTGGAGACATTTCTTCTCTTCCAGGGTCTATTTGTCCCAAGGGAAACTGCCCTGATGGTGAAAGATTTGGTTTGGGTTTTGAGACACCAAACAAATGGCCATCAACTCTTAAAGACATTCTTGATGTTGATTTAGTAAAGATGAAGGGTGATGCCAATGAATCATTCAAGATTAATGATGAAAATTGGAAAGATTTACAGAGTCGAATTTCTTTACATTCTGTTCCAAAGGAGAGAAGCACTCTTGGAGAAACTTTAACTGTTGACAAAGATCCAAGATATTTTTTAAGACCTGCACTGCCAGCTGACTCTTATCCTTCCCCAGAGATAAAAGACCCTGTGATTAAATGTGTTCACAACGGTGTTTCTGGTGATGAATTTTGTCGTGGTGAAGCTTATAAGATTGACTTATGGCAAACTCCAAAAGAATGGCCAACGGGATCTCCATCAGACCCAATTGCAAACCTTATGAGTTCTGTTATCAACATGGATTCTGCTGATTGGGTTTCTTCGGGATGTTCTGCAAAATTTCCAACAATAGATGATATAGAAAATTATTTTTCTGTTTTAGGTAGAGAAAACGCGCCTTCAGGATTCTCTTCAAGCGACTTGCGGAATTCAATGTGGCCTGAGGAGTTCTATTGGTTTGTTAACTGTTTTTGGAATGGCAACGTTAAGTCTGAATTGGAAGAAAAAAGGGTAGAGCTGGAAGATGCATTCAGAGACTTTTTTTACGACAGTGGTTCTTTAAAAAATATTTGGAGAACTGAAATTGAAAGTGATTTTCCTGAATTGATTTCTCGAAAGATTGTTGGCCATTGGGCTGCATGGCAATATTTTTATAGATATTTTGATGATGAAGACGATTGTAGGGATATGTCTCCAGAATTTTACCTTGATGATTCTTCGGCAATAACAAACCCCCAGGTAATGCTGTCAGAAAGACATGCAAGATATCATGGTCCGGCTGACTTAGGTATGCCTATAGGGAATGTCAAGAGCATGCTTGGATCTCTTCTTATTCCTTATCCAGAGTTAGTAGGTCCTTTTTGGGATCCTGGAGATGTTGGATCGAATACAAGTCCAAGTTGTGGACTTTCTTCTCTTGATGGAGATGAATTTCCTGACTTGGTAACCGGAATTTTTGTACAGCGATCAGGAGAAAGCAATAGAAATATTGATTTAAATATCGAGAAAATGAATGTTATGCCTGCTGTTTGGATTCCAAACAATAGGCCTACTTTCTACAGTGAAGACCCGCCTTATGATGATTTTGATTTTGGAGCCACCATGCCTAATTCTGGTTGGCCAATCTATGATCCATTGGGGATAGACAGCAAAAATCAGGGCTTGGGAACATCAACTCAATCTTTTATTGACAGAAGAGATGACTCCCTCATTCTTCACTTAATCAGTTCTATTGCATTTTTTGACAGCCCTTACTCTACTTATTTTGATGACCCCCATATCAATGAACCATGTTTAATTTCAGATGATTTCTTTGATCCTGTTGTTGGGTCTTCAAATGGAACTACAGACCCTTGGGACAATGTTGTCGGAAGTGGATCTTTAGATGCATTGAATCTAAACTCTAATTTTGGAGGTTGGTGGGAGGCAGATGGAAGAAATGATGGAGGCTACGATGTTGCGGACTGTGTGATTTCTGATCCATCTACAGAAATTGGAATTAGCCCTTTGGAATGGAGGCCTTTAAGGCTTAGGGGCAGAGTTAATTTAAATACAGCAGCATTTGATGTCCTTCACGCATCTTTTGCAAAAGGCTGTGATTTTCAAAGCGGAATGGGAAATGATATTTTTAATGGATCTTGTAGCTCTCTACCTTCAGCAATAGCTTCAATACTTTCCTATAGAGAATATTACCATTCAGACCCCAATGAACCTTTTTCAGATATATCCTCACATGGAACATTGTTTTCATGGCTACCGAATGGTGTTGATTTGCATGGAGGGAGTTTTGTAGAGCAGTTTTTCAATGACATTCAGCTTTATTCAACTGGAGACTGTAGAAATGGAGCTTCTTCAGGGAGTTGTGCTTTACAAAATACAGAGGACATATTGTGGGATTGGCATACTGGGGAATGGA
>CAZFBE010000014.1:17952-24714 GCA_964517115.1 uncultured bacterium | reverse complement strand
TAATTTGAATCATGGATAAACAAATATCGCTATTAATTCTTGCTGCTGGGATGGGATCTAGGTATGGTGGGCTAAAACAAATTGAAGAAATTGGCCCAAATGGAGAATCTTTGGCCGAATTGACAGCCTATGACGGACTCAAATACGGCTGCAGCAAAATCGTCTTCATCATCAAGGAAGAAAACGAGAAGACAATAAGAGAAAAATTCAAAAAGATTTCTGAAAAAATAAAAACAGAATTTGTAATCCAAAAAAATCCGATAAAAAATCGAGTAAAACCATTAGGTACCGGTCAAGCAGTCTTATGTGCAAAAGACCATATCAATGAACCTTTCATTGTTGCAAATGCAGATGACCACTATGGCCCCGAGTCAATTAAGATGCTTGTCGATTTTCTGAAAGAAAATGAACAATCCGCAATAGTGACTTTCCCATTGAGAAAAACCCTATCAACACATGGAGCGGTTTCGAGAGGGATTTGCGAAATAAACGAAAAAAACAACCTAACCACAATAAAGGAAACCCATGGGCTGAAAGGCCCTTCGGAAAAAAACACCCCCGTGTCAATGAACCTTTGGGGGTTCCAACCAAACATCTTTGAAGGGCTCTCAGAAAGTTATGAAAGATTCCTAAATGAACTGGAAGATGACAATTCTGAATTCCTCCTTCCTGAATTCATCGAACAAAAAATAAAAACAGAAAACCTTGAAATAAAAGCTCTATGCTCAAATGAGGAATGGTGTGGCGTGACATACAAAGACGACTTCGAACATGTAAGAAACAAAATTTCAAAAAAATTCAAAGAGGGAAGGTACCCCTATGATTTTTGGTAGGGGAATGCTCCACAACCTTGAGAGAGTTTGCCCAGATGGCGCTCTCCCCTCGGTTGAATGGGCAGCAATGAACGACCCAGAAGCACGAAAAAAAAGAAAGTTGTTCAGGGTAGAGAAAGGCTTAATTAATTTAACATGGAAATACTCCAACGAATACCTGTTTCAAGAATTGAATACAGATATTTTCAAGAATCCAGCGATCGTAAATCGAAATTACAGAAGGCTGGAAAAACACTTGGAGGGGAAAAAAAGCAAGGTAAGAATACCCAGGATGTTAAAGAAATGGAAATTCATGAGGAGCTTTGAATACATCCCGAGCAAAACATTCCTGAAGCCAAAAGACGAACACATGGCCTTCAAGACTGCTTTCGCATTTGGAAAATTCCAAGAAGCATTCCTCGATATGCCACTGGACAGGATAAAAGAAACAATTCCAAATTTCCATAACATTGAATCAAGATTCTCTCAGCTTGAAAATGCAACAAAAAAAAACAAATTTAAAAGGGTGCAGTTTGTTCAGAAAGAGATATATCAAGCTTTTCAGGAAAGGCCTCTTTGGGAAATTGTTTCTCGGCAAATGGAAAATTGTGAAAAGAGGATAGTCCATTATGACACAAAGATAAGCAATGTCCTCTTTGACAAAAATAATAAAGTAAAAGCAATCATTGATCTCGATACAACAATGCCAGGTTTCACTTTTTTTGATTACGGTGACATGATTAGGTCAATGTGCTCAAAATCAAAAGAAGATGCAAGACAGCTTGGGAGAGTCAAGATTCAAAAAACGATGTTTGAAGCAGTAACTGAAGGGTACCTTGCAGCAACAAATGAATGGTTGACATTGAATGAAAAATCATATCTGTTATACGGTGCAATGTATATCACTCTTGAAAATGCAGTGCGATTTTTAACAGATTACATAAATGGAGATGTCTATTTCAGAACATCAGAAAAAGACCAAAACTTACACAGATTCAAAACACAATACAGACTTTACGAAGAATTGAAAAAAAATTCTAAAAAGTATCAAAAAATAATATATTCAATTTAATCTTTTTTGTTGAAAAAATCTCTCAGTTCGCTAAAACCACTTTTTGCTATTGTGAATGAAACAAATAGGAAAACCCCCAAACCACCAAATAAAAACCAAATCCAAAAACTTTTCCAGTCCATTATTTCACTCCTTCAATATGGTTTTTTTTGTCTGGGAAAACAAGAGAACCAAAAATCAATAACGAAACAGAAAGCACGATGGTAAATAGCCCTAACTCTGCTGAACTTAAAGAATTGATTTTCGGACCTAGATTTTCTTTTATAGGGCCAAGTCCAGACATTGCCGATAATCCGCCAAGGAGTGCTAGATATGCTCCAACAGTACTTGCCTTTTTCCAATACAGACCCACGCCTAGCAGTGCAAAAGCTCCGGTAAAGTATATAGCTCCCGATATAGCCATATAATCCCAAAGATCTTGGCCTAAGGGGTACCATAAACTCCAAATCAACAAAAATACACCTATCAAAAAGATGATTATTCGAGTTATCTTCAATCTAATCTTATCTTTCAACTTCCCTCCATAAAGAGGATTGATGACATCTTCAGTTAAAACAGAACTCCAGCACAAAAGATAACTGTCATGCGTTGACATGAAGGCTGCTAACATCCCTGCAACAACGAGACCTAAAACCCCAGTTGGTAAGATCGCTCCTAAAAACTGAGGAAATGCCTCTAGTGTGTTTTCGGGGATTTGTATTGAGTTGCTTGTAAAGTAAACAACAGCACATATACCTAAAAAATTCGGTATTAGAAATCTTGCCAAAAAACCAATTGAAGACCACTTATAAATCTTTTTTACCGTCTCTATATCTTTTGCAGCACATGCTCTCATGACTGCAGTTTGCCAAACAGCACAAGATATAAGACCCATAAAAGCCATCCAAACCACATAATCAATACCGAAACCATCAGAATGAAATGGATTAAAACCTGATGGCCCATAATGACTTTCAGCTGTTTCTAAAATACGATCCCAGGTCAATGTTTTGATAGATATAAATGTTGCAATA
The DNA here is from genome assembly GCA_964517115.1 of uncultured bacterium. Classification (GTDB taxonomy): domain Bacteria; phylum UBP7; class UBA6624; order UBA6624; family UBA6624; genus UBA6624. The sequence goes on along the minus strand of CAZFBE010000014.1, from coordinate 21,817 downwards.
AGCAAACCTATAGACAAAACCACAAATTGGATAAAGTCAGTTATAACAATAGAGAACATGCCTCCCAGCATTGTGTAAAAAAGAACCAAGACTAAGAGTATGCTCATTACTATTTTTAAATGAAAATCCGAATCCATTCCTGTAACACCAACAATAAAGGTTCCTCCGGCATTCAAAAACATACCCATGTTTAAAATACCTGATAAAGCCAATATTGCGCCTCCAAGAATTCGAACTCCTCTTGAAAATCTTTTTTGATAAAACTCAGGAATCGTCATCACTCCCAATTTTCTCAAAGGTACAACAATGTATCCAGTCCATCCGACAAGGAGGCAGACCAGGCCAGCAAGCAAAGCTATATGGAAAGATGCAAAACCTCCAGTTAATCCCTTTTGAGCTGCATACATGACAGTAATTAGGCCCAGTTCAGACCCGATCATTGTTGCAACACCCAACCCCTTCCCCAGAGATCTTCCTGCAACAACAAAGTCAGACATATTCTTTATGTATTTTCTAGATTGATACCCTATAAAAACAGACCCTGAAAGGTAAAGGAAAACAATAGTCCAGTCTAATAATCCAAAATTTGTCATTTCAATTTCGCCAAAAACATAAAAGATTTAAATTAATCGTATTACCATAATGACGTTTTGTATAAAAAAATCTTATTTTTTCTATTTTTTATATGCTTGAATAGCTGTTCAAGAGAATTAAAGGTCTGCAATTTTGAAAAAACACCTGAAAATTGTGTCTTGATGGTTGGCTTCGTACCAAGCCAGCAAGCAGAAACACTAAAAGATGACATTAAACCGCTTGAAGGATATCTTGAAAAAAGTCTTCAAACAAAATACCCTGGAATAAAAGTTGAAAGTTTTGTTGCTGTTAAATACATGGGGCTCATAGCTGGAATGAAAGCTGGAAAGGTTGATGTGGGTTTTTTAGCTCCATTTTCATACCTTTTATCTTACAGAGACACGAAACAAACAAACAAAACAACACAACCTCTGTTGAAGACAATAAGATTTGGCAAAACAAGCTACAGGTCACAAATAGTTGTCTCAAAAAAAAGCGGCATAAAAGAAATTTCAGAAATCAAAAATAAATTATTCGCGTTCACAGATCCCGCTTCAACAAGTGGTTTTTTGTATCCTCAAATTACACTTCTTTCTGAAGGAATTGACTATCGTTTGGATTTAAAAAATTATGCAATGCTGGGAAGTCATGACAATGTAATCCAAGCAATATACAGGGGAGACTGGGATGCTGGAGCAACCTTTGAAGACGCACGAAGAAATTTCGTAAAAGATTTTCCTGACATTGCTCCAGGGGTGAAAGTAAAAATAATATTTTTGCCTCAAGATAAAAATGACGAGCCTCAAATACCTAAAAAAAACGAAGAATTCGATTGGTGCCCTAGTGAATTTCAAGGAGAAAAAGAAGCAGAGACAATATTTTGGAATATCTTGATGCGATATACTCCCTCAAGTTTAGATAAACTAGCTTATGAAATCAACCCATTTTTAAAATCAATGAAAAAAGGTGAAAGAAAAATTATCCAATCCTCTTGCGGAAAATTGAATCTTGAAATTATTGATAAATGGGAAGGGGAGGTGGTCCAAATCGCTCTCACAGCCCCAATACCAAATGATATCATTGCAGCAAGAGGGGATCTTGGATCAGAAATAATCGAAGAAATAAAAAAAGCATTTTTGGATCTTCCTGAAAAAAATTCAAAAATCTTTCAGATCCTGCAAGATATTTACGATATTGAAGGTTTTGAACTAGCAAGCCACGAAGATTTCTTGGAACTTGAAAAACTCGCAGAAAATAGTGGTCTTTTATGAAAAATTTACTAACAGTTAAAAACCTGAGTAAAAAATATTCAAACTCATTAAAACCAGCATTAACGAAAGTAGATTTCAAAATTTCTGAAGGGGAAATGGTTGCAGTTGTTGGGCCAAGTGGTGCAGGAAAATCAACACTTTTAAGATGCCTTAATAGACTTATTGAACCTTCAGGAGGAAGTATTTCCTTCCAGGATAAAAACATTAACCTGATACATGGATATGAATTAAGAAAATACAGAGCTCAAATAGGTTTTATTTTTCAAAATTACAATCTTCAGAATCGTCTCTCTGTTCTAGATAATGTCCTAACGGGGCTTTTGGGACAAAGGTCCGCCATTGCAACAACACTAGGATTATGGCCTAAAAAAGACATCCTTATGGCAAAAAATATTTTGAAAGATCTTGGTCTTGAAGCATATCTTTACAAAAGAGCAGACATGCTTTCAGGTGGAGAGCAACAGAGGGTCTCAATAGCAAGAGCACGTATCCAAAATCCAAAATTAATTCTTGCTGATGAACCAGTCGCAAGCCTGGATCCTCCAACAGCAAAGAAAGTACTTGAAGACTTGAAGAAAGTCTGCAAGGAGGATAATATTGCAATTCTCATAAATCTACATGATGTTGACATGGCTCTCAAATATGCTGACAGAATCCTTGGCTTGAGTTCAGGGAAAAAGGTTTGGGATGAAAAAGTCGAAAAAACAAATAAAGAATCCTTTGAAAAAATTTATCTAAAAAAATGAAAAAATACCTAAACATAACTATATTTTTTTTAATTTTTTCTTGGGCCCTGGTTGAAACAGAGGTATCTCTAGCAAGGTTTATCAAAGGTTTAGCTGATATCAAATTTTTCTTGGTTGAAATGTGGCCTCCAGATTTTTCTGAAGTAAGCGCAGTTTTTCCAGATTTTTTAATTTCTTTAAAAATGGCTTTTTTCGCAACCTTGCTTGGGTCAATTGTTGCTTATCCTTTTGCAATGCTTTCAGCTAAAACTATTACAAAAAACATCTTTTTGACCACTTTGTTTAGATTGGTCCTCAATGTAATTAGAACAATTCCTGATCTTCTCTTAGCAGCACTTTGTGTTGCCTTATTTGGAGCAAATCCTTTTGCTGGAGCTATTGCATTAACATTTTTTTCATTTGGGATAATAACCAAACTTCTTTATGAAAGTCTTGATTCAATAAATGAAGAGCCCTTAAGGGCAATAAGTTCAGTTGGGGGATCATGGATGTCTAGAATTAAATATGGAGCATCTCCAATCATCCTGCCACAATTTCTATCTTACTGTCTTTATGTTTTTGAGATAAATATAAGAGCTGCAGCAATTGTAGGGTTGGTTGGCGCGGGAGGTATCGGAGTATGGTTTAATGTCAATTTTGACCTTGGGCAATATTCAAAAATATCGTCTTTGCTGTTGGTTATGTTTGCTATCGTCACAATAGTTGACTATCTTTCTGAAAAAATAAGAAAAAAACTAATGAAAACATGAATAAAAAAAACTGGGTATTGTGGATAATTGGACTTATCTCTTTTTTTTACATCACTATTGAAATTTGGCCTCAAGACAATAAAAAAGGTGTAGAAATGTTCTCTAAAGTTTTTTCAGGGGAGAACGGTCTCTTGAATCCAGAATGGGGAATAATGCCATCAATTTCATCAGGACTTATTGAGAGTTTTCAAATTGCAATAATTGGAACAACTTTTGCTGGAATTTTTGCATTAATTTTTGGATTTTTAGGATCTGAAAACATTTCCCCAAAACCGGTATCAATTTTTTGCAAATTGTTAATGAATGCAATAAGAACAATTCCGGAAATACTGATGGCCATTATTTTTATAGTTGGTGTTGGACCAGGAGCATTTGCTGGAATCTTAGCCCTAGGCTTCCATTCGATAGGAACATTATCGAAACTAACAGCTGAGATTGTTGAATCTTTAGATCCAAAACCAATGGAAGCTGTTCTTGCAGTCGGAGGATCCAGAATATCCACTTTCAGGTATTCTGCATGGCCACA
>CAZFBE010000014.1:0-17852 GCA_964517115.1 uncultured bacterium | reverse complement strand
AATCCCATATTTATTATGTCTGGAGATTGCATAACTTCTGAAAGGATATCAAAATACTCAGCCTCTTCATACATCCCTTCAGCTCTCATTGCTGCAGCTCCCATCTGTATCTCTTCAACTTGTTTTCCTGAGAGAAGTTGAACAAGGTTCCATACTGTACCCAAAACACCAAAAATAATGAAGGCGGTAACACATCCATGCCTTTCCTTTTTAGATTCAGATTCTAGATTTTCAAAATTTGATGAATCCATATTCATATCATCTTCGCTCATTGTGTAACCTCCAAAAGATCTTCAATTATGAAGTCTACATCGTCTTTAGAATTAATTTCATTCAAAGGAATAACAATGCTTCTTTTTCCCCTGCCTGAAGCAAACTCCAGAGCAAACCATTCTTCGGCCAGAAAATCCAGGGTGCTTGCAAGCCTTTGGTTCTTCCAAAGCTTTCTTTCTGGACTTGGAGCCTGTATGAAGAAATGAGAATTTCGATCAACCCTAAAAGAAAGGTTGGCAACCTTGAACCAAGCCTCTTCATAATTTATTAAGAGATAGAAAAAAACGCCTTTTTTGGTTTTTTTTAATTCAGTTTTCCTGCCAACAAAAGTCCATGTTTTATCCCATCTTTTTACAATTTCTTCTGCAAGTTTTTTTTCTTTTTCTTTAATCTTTAACCCATGATTTTTAATAAGTAGCTTAATCGTTGAAAGATACTTGCTTTCAGCCATCTTTCTTTGGTCTCAGCATAGGGAAAACAATCACATCCCTTATTGAGTCTTTGTCCAAGAACATCATCAACAATCTCTCTACACCAAAACCTATCCCCCCTGCTGAAGGCATACCAAACTCAAGGGCTTCTATATAAGAGTCATCTATTGGCTGTGCTTCAAAATCACCTGAATCTTTTGCACTTTCTTGGTTTCTCATTCTTTTTTTCTGCTCATCGGGATCGTGTAATTCTCCAAAAGCATTTGCAACCTCACAACCAGCAATAACAAGCTCGAATCTCTGTGTCCATTTCTCATTTCCGGGTATCTTTTTTGCCAAAGGGCTCATTTCTTCTGGATATCCAGTCACAAAAGTTGGATTTTCAACCTTGGATTCGATAAATTCACTATAAAGTTTATCTTGAGCCCTGCCAATAGTCATTCCATCCCCCCAACTTAAATTATGTTCTTTGAAAACAACTCTGTAATCTTCAATAGAGCTTAAGTCATCAAGATCAACACCTATCGAATCGATAAGTGCTTGTCGGAAATCAACTCTTTTGAAATCTTCTTTTGTTGAAATTTCTGCCCCCTGCCAAGAAAAAGAACTTTTACCCAACAACTCCTTACAGAGAAAACGGATAAACTCCTCGGTTCTATCCATCATCTTGTCTAAACTTCCCCATGCCTCATAGGCTTCAAGTCCAAAAAATTCCGGATTGTGTTTTTTTGAGATTCCTTCATTTCTAAAATTTCTCCCGATTTCAAAAACTTTTGGGCAACCTCCAACCAATAATTTTTTAAGATAAAGTTCAGGTGCTATTCTTAAATACAGAGGCAAATCCAGTGCATTGTGGTGAGTTTTGAAAGGTCTTGCATATGCTCCTCCAGGAATTTGATGGAGCATTGGTGTAAAAACCTCAAGAAAGCCTTCAGACTGCCAATACTCTCTTGCTTTTTGAAAAAACTTTGATATGAAAACAATATCTTTAGATATATCTCCACCAGAAGACATATCCACCCAACGTTTCCTTTGTCTTGTTTCTGGGTCTGAAATTCCATGCATTTTGTCAGGAAGTTCATGTCTGCCTTTCGAAACAAGAGAAAAATCTGACACAAAGATGCTAATTTCTCCAACTTTAGTTTTCATAACCTTGCCTTTCGTGAAAATAATATCGCCTAAGTCTAAAAGCTCAATGTCTTCAAAATTTTCTAAATCATTTTTCCTAATAAAAAGCTGTATCCTTCCTGTGATATCCCCAATATCTATAAAAGCCAACTTTCCTTGTTTCCTGAATGCAAGAATTCTTCCGCCTGAAGAAACCTCTTTGTTTTCTAGTTTTTGGAAGTCTTTTTTTACCTCTCCGGGAGAATGGGTAATTGAAAATGAACTCTCATAGGGGTCCCCATATTTCTCTATCCATTTTTTTAACTTCTCTTCTCTAAACTGTCTTTTTTCGTTCAATCGTTTAACCTCTCAAAATTTCCAGAAAAGTCTAACTCCTTGGAAAGCCTTTCATAATCTGCAGATGAAAGTTTATCATTAGTTTCGAGGGCAAAAAAGAATGCTTCAATAACATTTGTACCAAAACTTCTCCCTTCCAAGCGTGGAGTAGTGGTTACTAGCCATTTTAAACCTCTTTCTTGCAGCATTGCTACATCACCTTGTGTTGTTGTGTTTGTGATAATTGTTTTTCCTTTCAAGCTATTTGGAATATTTCTTCTAATGTAGTGAAAATCACCCGCAATAACATCCCTTCCCTTAAACCATTTAGATTCTTTTCCTGTATTTTCTTCCTGTTTTTCACCTGTTGGATAAAGCCATTTAAAAGGTAGCTTTGTAACAATTGGCAATATTGCACGTCCAACTTTTGCCAATTTTTTCAGATCATTAATTGGAATTGGAACTCCAAGACCAAAAATCAGATCTCCATAAAGAACATCACAGCCTTCATCATGAAAAGCTTTTGCCATTCCCCAACGATCAAGACCTGAAACCATTAGGATTTTACTTTTTTTATTCAATATTTTCCCTTTTTGAAAAATCTCTTTAACAAGCTTGGATTCAATAAAATGCTTAAGTCCTGACCCGTCTGCGGTATAGGTCTTTAAACCTTTAACAAGATTTGCGGCATCTTTGAATTCGTATTTAGATTCTCCCACCCACAGCCACCTATCTATGCCTCCCATACCGAAAGATTGAACCTTTCCATCCATCTCCAGGTATCTTTCCCTACATTTTTCAAGATTTCCATCACACCCAATTCTAGAAATCGTCCAATCTTCCCCTTTTGCTTTTAAGACAACCTCATGATTTCTCGAAGAAGAACCTAAAGAAACAGAAACAACTTTTTTCATAACCTAGAAATCAAAACCTCCATCCCTTTCCAAAGCAAATCAGGTTCATGTTCATATTGATCTTGAATATGTTCTTTAACATAATCGTACTCTCCACCTGTAATAGCCCAATGTATTTTATTGATTTTTGAATCATAATAATCTCTTAAATTCTGAATCGTTGAAATCCAGCCCATGTCAATACCACATCTTAAAGACGAAATAGATGTTGATCCTGCTCCAAGTGACATATGGTTTTTTGGTTCAATTTCTGCCAAACTGGTAACTCTTCCTAAGGTCTGATAAATAGAACCTCTTCCAGGAAACAGATGTCCTCCGCAAAAAACCCCTTTACTCCAAACGCTAAATGTAGAAACTGTTCCAAGTGACACGACACCAAAATTCAAGTCCTTAAACATATTGTTTAAAGCAAGAAAATACAATCGTCTATCTTCTCCAAAAGAAGGTTCACCATAATTCTGAATACCAGCATCTTCTTCAGAAAAAACATCTGAAACTTTTACTATTTTTTTATTCAGGCTCAACCCTCCAAGAAGTGCGTTTGTGGTTCCTTCTGACTTTGAAGAAGATAATAAAATTGAATTAAAACTATCTTTGAGATTGTCAGGAAGAGGTTCGGTAAAACTGATTTTTCCTATCTTTTTCTGAAGTTTCCCATCATTAAATATAGCTGCTTTTAAATTTGTACTTCCAAAATCCAAACCAAGCCAAGACATTAGGCACGTTCAATATAAGAATACTTTTCGGTATCTACTTTAATTTTATCTCCAGCATTGACAAATAAAGGAGCTTGAACTTTCACACCGCCTTCAAGAAAAATTTCTTTAGTTGCTCCTGTAGCTGTATTGCCTTTAACTGCAGGTGGAGCCTCAATAACCTTTCTTATAACATGCGCTGGAGGAGAAATTGAAATTATCTTGCCGTCAAGTTTTATCAAAACAACCTTCTCTCCTTCAAGCAACCACTCCAAACCTTGGGCATTCTCAGAATGAACCCTTTCCTCCTCCCATGTCTCTTCATCTAAGACCACGAGCATATCTCCATCCTTGTAAGAAAGATTACTTTGAATTTCCTGATAATGGCATTTTTCAACCTTCTCTCCTCCGTTGAATCTTTTTGAAATCGTTGTACCTGAGGTTAAGTTTTTCATTTTTGCTTGTAAAAAACCACTCTGTCTTCCCATTTTCATATGCTCTGTGGAAATAATTTTTAAATTTTGACCCTTGTAATCAATCACCATTCCGGGCTTTAAGTCATTAACATTAATCTTCATATCAACTAATCAATATAATCCGAAAGCTTTTCTGCATCTGGAGAATTTCTAAGTTTTTTAATTGCTCTGTTCTCAATCTGCCTTACTCTCTCCCTGGTTACATTCAACCTTCTACCAACTTCCTCAAGAGTGAGGGCTGTTGAATCTGTAAGACCGTACCTTAATGCTAAAACCTCATATTCTCGTTCATCCAATAGATTTGAAAGGATTCTATTTAAATCTCTCTTTAAAAAATCTTGTCCGACTTCATAATCTGGAAGGGGGATTTTCTTATCTTCAATATAGTCCTTTAGCAAAGCGTCTTCATCATCCCCGATTGGGAGTTCTAAAGACAAAATTCCTTGAGCATACCTCTGTATCTCCAATATTCTAGCAACAGCTCTTCCCCATTCATCAAGATTTTTTTTGAAATCTCTCAATGTTGTTCTATCCTCTTGGCTCATTCTGTTTTCAGGAGCCCAGCCAACACCATGAACAGATCTTGGAGGGACAGGGATACTACAGCGTTGTGCTATCTCATAAAGGTCTCCTCTTTCTTTTTTCCATGAAGGAGGGCGTCTGAACTTTGTTTTGAAATCCTGTTCTGCTGTTCTGTATATAGCAAGAGTATCCATCACCTCTTCCTCTTTATCGGGACTAATCAAACCTAGAGCATAAGCCATCTCTTCCATGTCCGGCTTCCTGCCTTGCTCTTGCTCAAATTGACTTTCTATTTTCCTATAACGATTAATTGTTTCCACCATATGAACAGGCCTTCTAACAATATTTCCTTGATCAGCTAGTGCTCTTGTGATAGCCTGCCTAATCCACCAGGTTGCATAAGTTGAAAATTTAAAACCTTTAGAATGGTCAAATTTTTGAATTGCTCGCATTAAACCAGAAACACCCTCTTGAATCAAGTCGACAAAAGAAAGGCCTCTTCCTGAATATTTTCTTGCAATTGAAACAACTAATCTGAAATTGCTGGATGCTAGCCTTTCAACAGCATCCTCATCTCCAGCATCCTTTCCCTGGGCTAAAGATCTCTCTTCATCTCTTGAGAGAAGATAGTCATGACTTATTTCTTTCAAAAAATATTTAACAGTATCGGATATGAAATGATCTTCTTCTCTTCTACGTCTCCTGTCTTTTACCTTCTTTGAACCCTTCGTAAGTTCTTCTTCTGTAAAAACCTGTACACCATCTTCTTCCAATCTTCCCCATAAGCCATTTATCGTTTCGGGATCCAAATCTCTTTCTTCAATAAAGCGCTGAACCTCATCAGTTGTTAAGTAACCTTTTGTAGCACTGAGGTCAATTAACTCTTGTACCAAGTCCTGATGAACTGCAAAATCAATTCCACTTTCAACATCTTCAACAGATGCATCTTCATCCCCATAAGATGAAATCTCTCGCTCTAATTCATCATGTATACCATCAGTTGGATAATCTGTCAAAACAACCTCCAAATAAATATTTATTTAACAACCTAAAGAGTATACTCAATTCTAAATAGAAAAAATGAATAAAGCCATCACTTGGAGAGGTCCTAGATATAAATCGTGGATCAAAAACTCACTTCTTTTAGTGGGTGTTATTTTTGGAGGAATCAATACAGTAGAGCCAATAATATCCAGCTCATCAATTCTTATTGAGGTTCTTTATGGAATTGTTTTATTTTGCCTTACCTCAACAATAGGCTATGCGATTAATGACATTGTTGACCAAAAAAGAGACTTGAAAAACCCTGTACATGCTCAAAAAAGATATCCAATTAATAGTGTTTGGTATTTCCTCATAACGCTTAGTGTTTTGATTTTCTTAGGTTTGGAAAATGGTTTTGTAAGGAAGGAAATGATATTTGTTCTTTCCATATACTTCTTAATGACATGTCTTTATTCCAAGTTTTTAAAAAATATACCAATTGTTGAAATAATTGTTCTTTCTCTACATTTTTTATTACGGATACTTGCAGGAACATGGGCTGTAGGCATATACGTTAGCGAATGGCTTGTTGTTGCTGGCTTCATGATGGCGCTACTGTTGTCTTTTGGAAAAAGATGCATTGAATTTAGGTTAGCAAAAAATGATTTTTCTTTCAGGCCAGTTCTTTCTGAATATAAACTTGAATATTTGATTGGGATTTCTAAATCTCTTGCCTTAATAAACCTTCTTATTTATTGTTTATACAGCATCAATACCCCTGAAAGGGGATTGTTTTTTCTTGTTTCAACCTTACCCTTTGTAACATATGGACTATTGAGATATTTACTTTTGCTAGATCGAGAAAACGCTAAAAAAACCCCTGAAGAAATGCTTCTTAGAGATAAAAATTCAATTTTGAATCTTGGAATATGGCTTTTAATAGTGGTGTATACACAGGGTTAATAAAACTATGAATGCATCAAAAAGATTTGCGGTAATGATAGAAGATAAAAATTCAAACATATGGACAGTGAGTATAAGAGATAGAGAAGAAAATACAATTACTCCAATTTTCATTACCGATAAAATAGACAATGCAAATAAAAAGAAAATCATCATCCTTGACGATCTTCTAATAATGGAGCCACTTGGTTTCCAAGAAAAATGGCTAAGAGGAGGTTGGGAAAATTTCTAGAAAAAAAATTCACGAATTCTCTATGCAGGTTTTAATGATGCATAATAGCTCCGGCAAAGGACTTTTGGATTGTCTAGACGGGTTAATTTCTGTCTCTGAAAAAAACCCTAAAAAAGAAATAATTCTTCATAAGAAAAAAATACAAAAATCTCTGAAAAGTATTGAAAAAAACATTGAACAAATTGATACATACATAACATTGTCTCTCCAAGAAAAAAACAAAGATTTTAAAACATTAGGGAACCCTGAAAAATCAGCAATAAGATATGGGTTTTGGCTTCTTTTAGGCCCCAGGAAACTTGATCCACCTTTGTGTTCGAAAATTACAGCTGACCTTGTTGATGTTTTTGCAGAATCAAGTGCAAGGGCTTTGGTTCAAGGTTGTATCAGTTGGGCCTCTAAGAACCAGAAAGACTCAACATTGCTTTTCTAATTATTTTGTAATTTTTTTCTATAAAATCTACAGGATTTAGTTCTTCATTGAAATCAGAAGGGAAGAGGTTGATTACCGCTGTTGCAAATCCATTATTTTCAAACATCCTCACAACATCAGGGTCAGCATAATTTGTAAAAATAATCAACTCTGGGGGAAAGTCATCTTCGGCCAACATTGAAACCTCTTGTGGAAAAACCAAATCAGAAGGAGAGTTAACAATCTTCATATACGGTGCCAAACTCATATAACCCAACAACTCATAACCAAATGAAGAATAAACAGCAACTCTTAACCCGCTTGGAAGTTTTAATTCAGGGGTTTTTACAACTCTCATTTTGATTGTAAATTCATTTATTTCCTCACTGAGAATTTCTGCTCTTTTGAAATATTCCTCATTCTTTGAAGGGTTCATCTGAGAGAGAAAAGATGCTGTTTCGTAAAGATACTCAGTCAAATAGGCACCGTGAAGCCAGGGGGAACCAGAAGTACAATCAATATCAATTCTTGGATCCCTCATTGATATAAATGACTTGGGTCTTGTTTCATTGGCAAGCCTAACTGCTTTAATTTCCCATTGTTGACACATTGTCACAAAAGAAATAAAATTACCTTCATCCAATGGATTCGGATTATTTCTAAAAGGGTCGTTTTTCTCTTTATATATTGGAACAACATCGTACTCATTCTCAGAAATCCAGAATATAAAATCTTTTACTAAATGATGTGTGACTAATATCTTTTTATTTGCCCCAGAAGCAAAAGAACTTTTACAAGAAGGGGTCGTTATCAAAATAAAAATTATCAAAAATAAAAACTTTGGTAAAAAGAACTTGTTCATACTATGCCTTGATCCCTCTCGAGATTAACTGCAAATGCTCTTTTTTCAGATTTACTTGGATCCATATCATTAATCACGTATCTGGGTCCTCTTTCTATCCCCATTACAAGTCTGTCAAAAGGTATATTGTGTTTTCCCAACTCCAATAATGTATGGTCTTTCAGTTCTTTAGGTCTGGCAGTTGTCAAAATAATCATATGCCCTTCTTTTTTTTTCTGATATAAAAAATCAACTGTTGATTGAATTGGTTCTGCTTCAGTCTTTTCATAGGTTTCAAATTTTCGATATTTAAAAATAGTGCCATCAACATCAACAAAATAAGTATTAAATTTTTCCATCTTCATTCTCTCCAATTCTCTAAATCTTCTTTTGTTTTTCCAAGAATGTTTAATTTTTTTCCAACCTTTTCAAAAGAGGAAATAGCTTTTTGAATTTGTTTTGAAGAGTGGGCAGCAGATATCTGAACCCTTATTCGTGCTTTTCCTTCAGGAACAACAGGAAAAGAAAAACCAATAACATATATGCCCTCTTCAAGTAATTTGTCAGCAAATACATTTGCTAATTTTGCGTTATAAAGCATTACTGGGACAATCGGATGTGATCCCTCCCTAACCAGCAAGCCGGTAGACTCTAAACCTTTTCTAAATTTGCTTGTATTTTCATTTAAATTATCCAATGGAGAGTCCCTGCCTTCAAGCAAATCTAAAACAGTAATAGATGTGGCTGCAACAACTGGAGCAACTGTATTGCTGAAAAGATATGGACGACTCCTTTGCCTAAGCATTGAAATGATTTCCTTGTTGCTGCTTATAAAACCTCCATTAGCTCCGCCCAAAGCTTTTCCTAGTGTGGAGGTTATTATGTCAACTTCTCCATGAACCCCACAAAACTCAGGGGTTCCTTTGCCATTAGGTCCGACAAAACCCGTTGCATGGCTGTCATCAACAAGAAGAATTGCATTATTTGGTTTTGTAATACTTAAAATTTGATCAACCTTAGCTATATCGCCATCCATTGAAAAAACACCGTCTGTTGCAACAAGCACTCTTCTTGCCCCAGTGTCTTTTGCTTGTTTTACCTTTGCTTCAAGATCCCTAAGATCATTATGTTTGTATATGTACCTCTTTGCCTTTGAAAGCCTAATCCCATCAATAACTGAAGCATGATTTAATGAAGCAGTGACAATTGCATCCTCCTTTCCCAAAAGTGGCTCAAAAACACCCCCATTAGCATCAAAACATGCAACATATAAAATCGTATCCTCGGTTCCTAAAAAAGAAGAGAGTCTTTTTTCTAACTCAATATGTATTTTTTGGGTTCCACAAATAAACCTAACACTTGACATACCGTATCCCCATTCGTCTATAGCTTTTTTTGCAGCACTGATAACCTTTGGGTGATTTGCTAAACCTAGATAATTGTTGGCACAGAAATTTAATACTTTTTTTCCTGAAACATTTATCTCTGTTCCTTGCCTACCTTCTAACACTCTTTCATCCTTCCATGTCCCAGAATTTTTTATATTTTCAAGCTCTTTTGATATTGAATTAATTATTTCATTCATGTTTAATTTGGAAAGAGTGCAATCTTTCCAGAAACTCCTTTTTTCATAAGTTCAAATGCCTCTTTATATTCTTCAATTTTGAAACTATGGGTTAATAAATCTTTTGGATTAAAACCTTTGGTGTAAATCAAATCATCAACCTGTCTCCAAGTTTCCCAAATCAACCTACCTGTTATGCCCCTTAAGCTCAATCCTTTAAATACGATATTTTCGTTTAAAGTTACTTTTACATCACCTGGAAACAACCCTAAGAGCGCGACATCTCCACCATGTGAGATAGACCCCAAACCTTGATTTAAAGCCTCATTTGATCCTGAAATTTCAAGAAGAACATCAAACATTTCGCCTTTCGTTCTTTCCTCTATAACTGAATGTAGATTTTCTTTTCGAGGATTGATTGCATAATTTGCACCAAGATGAACTGCCTTTTCTCTTCTTTCTTTTTTTATCTCACTAACAAATATATCTTTTGCACCAAATGCTCTAGCTGCCGCCACCGTCATCAAACCCAAAGGCCCTGCTCCAGTAATTAAAACATTTTTTCCTTGTATTGGTTGCGCCATCACGGTTTGAACAGCATTGCCTAAAGGCTCTTTTAGGCTAATTGTGACCGGATCCGTTCCCTCTCTTGCTTTCCAACAATTTTCTACAGGAACCGTTACCCATTCTGAAAATGATCCATCTTTATGGAAGCCTAAAATCTCCCCTAAAGAACAAAGATGTTTTTTGTTATTTTTACAAGACTTGCAATTACCACAAAATAAATGCGTTTCAACGGAAACTAAATCTCCAATTTTTAAATTAAACTTACTCAAATCAACGCCAGTACCAAAATCCATGATTTCGCCACAGGTTTCATGTCCAACACCTAATGGAATCCTCGGAACAAAATCATTTGCCCAATTATTCCATTCCCAAAGATGAAGATCGGATCCGCAAATTGTTGCCACCTTAACTTTTAAAAGAACCTCATTGCTTTTTGGTTTAGGAATGTCTTTATCCATGAGTTGAAAACCTAAACTCCTAGATGTTTTAACTAAACTTTTCATTAAATTAATTCTATTTTACAAAAGAGATTTAGAGTTAGCCAGCGGAGGGATTCGAACCCCCGACCTACGGTTTACAAAACCGCAGCTCTACCACTGAGCTACGCTGGCAAAATTGAAATTTTTTCTATGGTGAATAAACTGATAAAAGGCCTGAAGAATCAACAAGGAAGATGTAACCGCCCACAATTATAGGTGAAGCAAAAATAGGATGTCCGGTTTGAATAGTCCCCGCTAACCTAAAGCCACTATCTTTTTCATACCTAAACAAATTTCCATCATCTCCACCAATATAAATAACACCGTGTTCTTCGTCCAAAGCTAAAGAAGACCTGACAAAATCATTAGATGAATTATTCCATGGGTCTAAGCTTGTTCCAGAAAACTCCCAAATGTTATTGTTCATTATGAAAGGTTGTGCAACCAATCTTCCATTTTCTATAGGCGCAAAAATAAAACCTTCATTGTTATTTTCATTAAAAGAAATACTAACTGAATTAGTAATTCCTCCAAAACCTAACTGGATACTCTTATCAAAACCAGCTTCTGATTCAAGGTTTAAAACCCACAAAGACCCATTTTCAGTTCCAATAACAACTCTATTTTCAATAAATGTTGGAACCCCACTAGGAGTTTCATCATTTCCTAAGAGCACAGGCCCTCCCCATAATGGAACTGGGGCTGAAGGGTCTGAAACATCCCAAGCAGTTACCCTTCCAGTTCCACCTGAATAATAACCACCGACTAAGTAAGTTTTACCCGCATGGGAATGAATTCCCAAACTTGTTGTAAAAAATGTACCCTGCTCTATACTTAATCCAACTTCAATTTTACTAAGTGAAATATTGTTCAAATTACCTAAATCTAATTGTCCAATCATCAAATCATCAGTAGTTTCCATTTCTAGATCATTACTCCAATGAACACCGTCACAAAGCCTAAAAGCATTTCCTTCAAATTCACAATTGTTAATCATTGGTATATAGATAACCCTGTTAACACTGTCATAAGCAGAAGTGTTTGAGCTAAGAACCCTTGAAAGAGCCACGCTATCATTTGAAAACCTATTTTCCCATCTGTCCTTAAGCATAACGCTTAATCGACCGATTTCCTCTAGCTGGTCCCCATTTTCCTTCAAGAGATAACCCATTCCAGTTAGGCTTGTTGCCCATATAAGTCCATTGTCCATAAGTATTGGGGTTGTTAGTATTTCATTCCCACCAACACTATAAGAGAATCTGTACATTCCATCCGCTGCCCTTAATCCAATAAGGTTTCCATCTAAGTCACCGAGCCATAATGTTCCATTTGAAATAGAAGGAGATGCAGAAACACCTGCAGGCATTTGATAACTCCATTTTTCCTGAACAGAACCCATGCCAGGTCCAGATCCATAAAACCCAGTTGATTGAGGATTGCCCCTTTTGCTTGCCCAGACCAAAGGAGAATCACCAAAGTCAAAAGAAGGCTCTTGCCCGAGTGCATATATTGAACCATCTTGGGCAGTGAAAAAGACCTTTCCTCCCATTACCGAAGGAGAAGATATTATCGGATCTGAAGTACTGCTCTGACCGGCATTAAATTGATCTGTACCAATAGGGTATCTTTCTAGTTCTTCGATTTGTCCAGTTGATTCATTTCTAGAAAGCATCAATAAAAGACCTCGTGGTATCCCAAAAGTAAAAGGATCCGGTTCAACAATGATTTCAAAACAAGTCATATAAAGATATGGGTATATTGTTGAACTCGCAGCAACAGCAGGAGTATTTAAACAAGTTAAATTCTGAGCATCAGGACTTGCCGCTGGCAGGAAAGTGCTCTCTATGAGAGATTCAGATCCAGGATCAACTGCAATAATTCTGCTATCTCGTAAAAAGAAATAAAGATCACCTTCAAAATAAACAGGGGACGTTACAACAGGAGAGTTTGTTGAAAAAAATGGATTCAATGAAGTTGAATCCTCAAAAGGCTCAACTGCATCCCACATCCAGACATCGCCACCCTCTGTTGCAACTGCTACAGTGGGGTCTGCTCCTAGCAAGAAAACAGCAGGAGTTGTGGTTATTGGGTCTGAAGTGCTCCATGTATGCAAGATAGACCCATCTGAAACTCTAATTGCGTATAGGTAACCCGCATCCGTTCCAACAAAAGCCGTTGAATCGTTTAGGTTGGAAAGAGATGGGCTCCCTCCAACTATTCCATCAAATACCGATACCCCTCCAACGATCTTTCCCTGAAGTTCAGTTTCCCAAAGAATCCTGTTTGTACCACAGCTCAAACACGAGTTTGAAGTTAGCCCAACAAGTTTTCCAGAAAGAGTCCCTACAATAAGTATTCCATAAGCATAAGCTGGTGTTCCAGAGATAGAACTTCCAATATTCGTTCCCCAAAGATAACTTCCGGTTGCCAAATCTAAAGCTTTTATGGTTCCTGTTTGAGAAGCAACCATAATCGTTCCATCTCCAACAATTGGGTTCCCTATCATGTTTTCAGATAATTGTTCTGCCCAAAGTTGATTCCCGCTATTTGCATCAAATGCACGAGTCAAACCTTCAGCTTCAGAAATAACAACCCTTCCTCCAGCCCCTTCAGAAGACAATGCAGGAGAAACAGGTCCTGGGTTATCTCCTTCAAGTTTCCAAACTTGATTCAAGTCTGATGGAGGAGGTCCAAGGTCTCCACTTGAAGCTCTTCCTGAGTTTTCAGAAGAACCTTGGTAGGAAAGCCAATCGGAAGTGTAATTAGGTCTTGTATTTACTGTATCAAAACCTGAATAACTCATAGATGGGCTTGTTCCATCTGCCCTAACGATACAGTTGTGATTTGTACTATTTGGAACCTTCATCCAAACTATATTTGATGTTGAATTCTCCTCATTCAACATCAAACCACTGTCATTTGGATAAAACTCAACATCAATACAACTGCTTGTCCATTCGTAATCAATGTTGTCTATTGCATTTGAAACAGCCTTCAGGAAAATTATTGCACCTGGGTTTGGATCTCCTGTAGAAGAGATAACCACTAAGTCTGAACTTGAAACTCCGCCACCACCGGTACCACCGCCAATTCCAGAATTTCCTCCGCCAGAAGAGCCTCCCGTTGTGCCTGAAGTATCACCTCCATCACAGCTAGAGAAACAAAAAACTAAAAACGCAATATAGATTAACTTACTTAACTTCATTTTTAAAACCTTACCATTATATGAGGAAATGTCAATTTCTGTTTGTTTTTCTCTGAATTTTCAACCCAAACAAAGGTCTTAAGAAGCTAATTCTTCGAATACATTCATAAGAAAGCAAACACCCTGCAAAAGTTATAAAAACAATCAAGGAAAATTTGTAAAAGGGGTTGATATCTAACGGAATTAACAAGAGGCACGCAATGTTCATAAATAACATATGAGTAATATAAACAGGGTAAGCAGCAGGCGCCAAATACAAAAAAATCTTATTTTTTTTATTCAAGTAAGAATAAGAATATCCAAAAACAGAGAACATCCACATGCATGACTCAATAGCCATTAGCCAAGGGGGGTTTGTGAGTTCGTTCCCCAGTCTTGAAAAATACAAAAGGAAAGCAATAATCAACATAACCCCTTTGAGTGATTTTAAAATTTTCCAAAACTCTTTTCCAGAAAACACAAAAGAAAATCCGGCTAAGAAACAAAGCAAACCCATAAAAAAACCGTGAAGACTAAAAGCATAACCTTCAAAAGAAGCGTTGCCAAACCTCCAAGAACCTACGAGTATTTCTGCCTCTAGGATAAAAAATCCGATCAAGATAACTAGTCCAAAAATACTAGAAGAAATAAATTTTAAAAACTTCCCAGGGGGTGATTCAGGATTCTTTTTTAAATAAAAAAACAAAGGGGCACAAAAAATTATATAAATAAATATATTCCCAAGAAACCACAAATGAGCCGGATTTGGAGAATAGGAAGAAAGAAACTTGTGGTTTCCAAACCTCATAGCCCAAATCTCCATTTGAAAAGGCACAAGAACAGCACTTCCAAAAATCAATGGTAAAAGTATCCGTAGAGATCTTTCTGAAAAAAACTCAATTAAATTTCTTTTTCTCATTGAAAATGCAACCCCCATCCCTGAAATCATAAAAAGGATGGGAATTCTCCAAACATTAAGCAAACCTGAAAAAACCCACAACCACTCAATTGAATTTTCGTTTTGAAAAAATCCCGGAATCAAAGATCCCCAAGGCTGAAAGACAATAGTGATGTGATAAAAAACCAACAAACCAATAGCAATAACTCTGAGTGAGTCAATATCATGTCGCCTTTCTTGGATTTCTAGCTTGAGAATCACTTACCCAAAACTGTCCATGGAGCAAGAATCTCTAAGAGTTCAAAAGTGTTTTTCTTCAAAGGCATTCCATCAAAAAAATCACATGCTTCAAGAACATAAGATTTTTCCGCTTTTTTTATTGGTATGGATATTAAAGACTTCCCCTCAGTCCAAAGACCCTCTTTTACATTTATAGAGCAATTTTCAATATCAAAAATCCTAATTTTTCCAATTACATTTGTAGATCCTGCAATCTCTTTCCCAATTCTCAATGGCTTTAAATCGACTTTTTTTCCAGACCCACATTGAAAAATAGGGAACATCATTTCTCCACGCTCTTCCCATAAAACCAAATGTTTTAACCTCAAGAGAGAAGCTAACTCTGAAAGAGTATCTTCTTTTTCTAAATCTTCATTTAGTAAATTCGAGCACCACAAGCTTATAAAACCGAGAGCCTTTGACATTTCTTTATACTTTGAATTTTCTGTCTTTAATCTAAAAATTTCTTCTTGGAGCTCTGTAATTTTTTGAGGGGTTTGGTTAAGTTTATCTTGGATCCTTTCTATAGGATCTTGAAAATCATCGTTAGGTATGCCCACATTAACGACTATAAACCACCAGTATAGGTGTTTTTAGCCTTCCTGACCCCAGAAGCCTTTTGAAGAAGTATCTTGAAATCATGAGGGCTGGTTGCTGCAGCAAGTGCTATATCATGTTCAATCTTTTTCTGTGTATAAAGTTCCAATAAATGCTGATCGAATGTTTGCATTCCATCTAGCTCGTCTTCTTCCATGATTGTGTTTAACATTGACAATTCAGGTTCTTCAGAAATTTTCTCTGAAACCCTTGCGTTGCAAATTAAAATTTCACAAGAAGGAACTCTTCCTCCCCCAATTCTTGGCAAAAGCCTTTGAGAAATTATCGCTTGTAAAGTTGTTCCTAGCATTATTTTTATTTGCTGTTGAAAATCTGCAGGGAAATACTCAATAATTCTATTGATGGTCTGAACAACATTCAATGTATGCAATGTAGAAAAAACAAGATGCCCTGTGATTCCCGCTTTCAAAGCAGCTGAAATAGTTTCTTGATCTCTCATTTCTCCAATCAAGATAACATCTGGATCTTCACGCATTGCAACTTTCAAACCAGAACCAAAGTTATCTGTGTCAAGCCCAATCTCCCTTTGGTTAACAATGGATTTTCTATCAAACAAGCTATATTCAATAGGGTCTTCCAGAGTTAAAATATGGTCACTCCTTTCTTCATTTATTTTTGATAAAAGAGCTGCAAGGGTGGTTGATTTACCCGAACCGGTGGTTCCTGTAACAATAGCTATACCTCGTTTGAGGTTCCATAAATTTGCTATAGCATGAGGAAGTTTCAATTCATCAAAAGAAGGAACTTCTGGCTTGATGAAACGAATTGCAAAAGCGGGAGTTCCTTTCTGTCTGAAGAAATTAACACGAAATCTCCCTTCGGCATTTGGCAACTGGTAAGAAAAATCATACTCATCATGTTCCTCTAGAACATGTTCTCTTTTTGCCGTAAGAAGTTCTCGTCCTAACTTAAGAACATCAGCTTCTGTTAATATGGGTAATTCTGTTGGTCTTAAAGAACCATCTATCCTCATGTATGGGGGACGCTCTGTACCTATATGCAAATCAGAAGCATCCCTATCAACTGTCATCTGAAGTAAATCATTCGCTGAAATCACCATAATAAAAAAACCTCCGGAGTAATTATATACAAGTAAAAAAAATCACTAGTCAATACCCACTGATTGATCAACGCCGGATGCAAAGTAAATCAACAAACCGTCTGTCTGTCCATCAGCATTTGTAGGTGCATAATTTGCCCCAGAGGTCAATGATGCATCTGCTTTTGCAAAAACCACATTGGGAACCGTGTCTGAATATCCATCACCATCAACATCCCCAGTACCATAGTTTGGTTCAAATCTAGCTAACATTTCTGGAGTGTAACCTCTCCCCTTGACACAGCTGTGTTTTGATTCTCCAGGATACATAGAAAAACCATTCCCCCCTGCTCGAATTGTTGTATCGAGGCAGTGAAGATAATCTTTTCCAGTAGACCTTTCTGAACCATAAGCTGACAATACATAAGATTCGTACATGCTTGGCAAAATGACCTGACCATTTCCAACCCTATCAGCCCATTGTCTCAAGTCACCTGCGCTAGAACCCAAACTCCTATATAAAAAAGACCCCGGAATAAAATCCTTTGTTTTTGGATCTCCATCACCTATTAAATAATATGGCATTGAACCTCCAGGGGTCCAATTTGGACTCCAGGTTCCAAGATCTCCACCAAAATTTAAATTTTCAGGAAGCCCAGGTCCTTTAAAATTCGGATCTGACAAAACATTTGCCATAACATTTCCGCTATCAGCTAAAGCCGTGGTTAAAGGATTGGCAGCATTTTGATCTGGAACACAACCAAACCTAGGATCACTTCCCGTTAAATCACAAATTGATTTTCCAATTCTTATAAACGGATTCCTTGGGTAAATAGATAAGTATCCATCATTTATCAAAGTCTCTGGAACACCATAATAATGCTGAGCATTATGGTGAGCTTGACTCATTCTGTGAGCACAACCATGCCCAAAGGAGCATCTCCAAGAAAGCAAAGATCCGCCATAGATATATGCCGGATACATTCCGTCATTGTCAGTAGCATATCTCTCAAGTGAGATCTGTATGCTGTGTAGGTT
>CAZFBE010000013.1:0-26122 GCA_964517115.1 uncultured bacterium | reverse complement strand
TTGAAGATACGCTGTCGCCATAAACATTCCTTCTTCGCATTTGGGTAATTTCACCATCTCCATTCAAGTCTTCTGGGCCATCCTCATCAAACATGCCATCACGATCATTGTCAAAAGGCCTTATGTTGTGCCTTGGGCTATGTGGGTTGTTGGGTTCATGGAAAAACCTATGTCTGCTATCAGGATTTACAGTCGGTGCAATATAGAAAGAATAATCATTCAACAACTGAGTAACCCACTCATCTTTGTTGAACCTTGTTGCCAGGTAGTAGATGGTAAACATCGCAATTTCTCCACCCTGTATCTCATTGCCATGCGTATTTGCATCAATATACATTGCTGGTTTTGATGAATGCTCACCTGTTGAGGGGTTGTTGACCGTAATGATCCAGATGTCCCTCCCCTCTCTGCTCTTTCCCATGACGTCAAGAGTTAAAAGATCTGGATAAGCGTTTGTTAGTTTGACCAAAACCTCCCCCATCTCTTCATAATCGTAATAAGTTGAAAAATCAATATTAACCTTTGGTTCAATGGTCCTTGGAACGGTGAAAGCGCACAAGCTAAAAATCAAAATATGTAAAAAAAACTTCATTATTTAATCTCCTGTGGATAAATGGTTAAAGAATTGACGAAAGATCTTGGATGGATTGCAGTTATTTCAATCTTCTTTCTGCCCTTAATCACCCACTCCCAAGACTTGCTTTCTCCTGGGGAAAGAACCCCTAAGTTAATTTGTGGCAAGCCTAAAACCAACTCTGAATCACCCTTGGGGAAATTAACTCGGACATTTGATGATTCTCTTATTTTTTCAGACATTGCTGAATCAGTGCTCAGCAAACCACTATTCCAAACTCTGAATTTAATTTTTATAGTTTCTGAGCTGATTCTTTCAGATTCTTCAATTGCTATATTTATAACTGGGAGCTCGTCAACTAGGGACTCTATCCATGAGTCCAGTATCCCGTCTAGCCTTGTTTCACCTTCTGGGATTCGACTTCTGCCATATATGGGCCACCCTGCAGAATCCTCATCTTCCTTATAGCTGCTCCAATCCTTGTATCCAACAGAATCAAACCACTCTTTGTCTGAAACCTGATGCCATGCTTTTTCAAAAGAGATTTCACCACTTTCTTCATCCTCATCTAACAAACCCCATATTCCAACAGAAACAGCCCATCTTCCCAAGCCAGCATAGGCCCAATCTAAAAAATTCCCTTTTTTTGACCATGGTTCAGGGCCATCTTTTGCCATGAAGAAAGACTTGTAAGGTGTTTTTTTCTTAAACCTTTCCCCCATTGCTTCAAATATTTTTTTGTCTTCTTGTGGTGTTTTGTCTAAAGACTCGTCCCTCATTGGATAAGCCATTCCAGCACCAAGATCTCTAACATTAACAATAAATGCGACTTCAGGAGAGGCCAAAAGCTCGTCTACGATAAATTTCACCTCACTTTCGCTCACAGAAAAAGGGCCTCCCCCCTTGTGAGAGTAATGGAATTCCCAGTTATATGGGAAATTTCTATCCAATGATATTCCCCCCAAACCGTCCTCTCCATAAAGGCCATCTTCATCAGAATCATTCCCTTCAATACTCCTAAGTATCCATCCCCCTTTTTCTCCTTTCAGGAAGTTTGCTTTTTCCATTTTTGTTATCTTGAGATCGTCTTTTGGTAAAACCTCCTTCCACTCTCCCCAAGGTTTTTGTATCCTTACAGAGCCTATAACGCCGTCTCCATTTAAATCAAAAGGGGGATCTTCATCTTGAAAACCATCACCATCATCATCCCATGGGACGCCATTCCAAGGAAACATTTCTGGAATCCCTGCAGCAATTCTTAGACCCGATGGATTTAACTCTGGCACAGCCCTGAAGGTAACCCTCTCTAGCAATTTGACCGCTTCTTCATCTCCATTCATGTAATCTTGATTGAGTTTTACCAAAAAGCTCTCTATGGCATCTCCTGAGTAAGGTTCGTCTCCTCGTAAACCCCCTATGAGAAAAATAACCGGTTTTGAATCATCTTTGGGCAATCCTGAAACTTCCCAAAAATAACCTTCGTCTCCTAATGACGTTGTAAAACTTTTTGTAATCAAGCTTGGGGCCGATTCGGAAATTGCTTTTAGGTAAGAACTACTTGCAGCTAGCAAGAAAATAAAGATGAGTATTTTTTTCATAGTAGGCATATCCTAAAATGAAAATGGTCGGGACGAGAGGATTCGAACCTCCGACCTCTGCACCCCCAGCGCAGCGCGCTACCAGGCTGCGCTACATCCCGAAAATAAAATGAAAAAGAAATTTATTGCGGTGGGGTTACCACCGCAATTATATAGATTTGAGACTAGCCTTTCTTTAGAAGAGGAAGTCCAGTTCTTGCAGACTCCACAACCTTTCTGTCGCTAGGCATGTCGCATGCATTTGATCCTTCGCTTTTAGCGAACCAGTAAATCTGTTGTGTTCGTCCGCCTTTAAGGTTGACCATCTTACCGTGAAGGTACCAGGTTCCTTTAGCGTTTTCGTATGTATATGTCATAAATTTAACCCTCCAGAGGAAATTAAGATATAACTATTGTGCCTAAGAAAATATATTTTGTCAAGAGGGAAATGTAGTTTTCCCCTCTGTATACCCCTGAAATCTAAAAAAAACCGAAAAAGAAGCCCAAAAATGCAAAAAACAGGGGGAAAAGCTTCAGGGAGGACTTCTTGAGCTTGAACATGCTTGAATCGCCGCTTTGCAAACCGGAGGAAATAGAAAACCCCAAACAGAAACCTATGGACATTCCCAACAAGCCATTAACAGTTCCGCTAGACCTTGAAACAAAGACCATCCCTGCAATAAGGGCCAGTTCCAATAATTGTCTGGTCAAGAGGTTCATTCCCCCTCCAACTCCAAAACACCTGCCTGGGATTGCATGCACTCCAAAACAAATCCGACATGTTCCCAAAGGTCAACCCCCAACTCCTCACAACCCTTCAGGACATCATCCCTGTTAACACCTGCGGCAAAAGACTTCTGCTTCCATTTCTTCTTGACGCTTTTTACCTTCACGCTCTTGATGTCCTTGTCTGGCCTGACCAATGCTGTTGCGACAACCAATCCCGTAATCTCATCACAGGCATACAAGACCTTTTCAAGGATGCTTTCCCTTTTGACACCTGTGTAATCCGCGTGTGAGAGTATCGCCCTTGTGGCCCAGTCCGGCCAACCCTGCTCTTTCAGGTAATCAATTGCCCTGTAGGGGTGGTCGTCTTCCGTGGGGTATTTTTCGTAATCCAGGTCATGGAATAGGGCAACAGCACCCCAGCTGTCGGGATCCTCATTGTGCCTTTCGGCGTAACCACGAACGGCAGCCTCAACCGAATACATGTGCCTCCTCAAGCCAAAAGAGGGAACCCATTCAACCAGGGTCTTTTCGAGATCGTCTCTTTTTGGTGGCCATTCCATGCTTGTCGGAATTCTATCGCGAGTGCGCGCGGGCCCGTGTAATGCGCATGCGTGTAGGGCTCTTTTTTCATAGAATGAATCATGATGAGAATCTGGAACAACAAGGAAGCGCCGAATGAGGGCCCCTATGCTGTTGCAATAGGGTCTTATGACGGCGTTCACAAGGGACACCAGGAAATAATCAGGGAAACCTCCGAGAAGGCTGAAAAATCCCTCTTGATCACCTTTTCCCCTCACCCGAACCAGCATTTCAACAAGGATGGCTTCAGGGAGCTGACATCCCTGATGGAAAAGCTGGAAATACTGAATGGTACCGATTTGACAGACCTGTGGATCTTGAGATTTGACGACAGCCTTGCATCATTGGAACCAGAGGAATTCCTGACAATGCTCTTGGGGCAAATCAATGCATCAAGCGTTTCAGTGGGAAGGGATTTTCGTTTTGGGAAAGGGAGAAAGGGCGGTATCCCCAATCTGGAGAAATGGGCGAAAGGCTCAGGGGCATCACTCCATGTCTTTGACGACATTGAGGAAATGGGGCAGAAGGTGAGCAGCAGCCTGGTGAGAGAGAAGATTGCAAATGGCGAAATGGAGGAGGCAAATCGCCTACTGGGCAGGAAGTATTCCATTTCCGGGAATGTCGTAAAGGGATCGGGACGCGGAGAGGGCATCGGATTCCCGACAGCAAACATCAGCTTGGGAGAAGCTGGAAAATTCAAGCAAATGCCTGCATCTGGGGTCTATTCTGCAGAGGTGATGATAAACAGGAAAACCTACAGGGCCGCAGTGAATTATGGTACCAGGAAGACGTTCAAGGAAACGGAAATGCACCTGGAAGCACATGTTATCGACTTTAAAAAAACCATATATAACCAAAAAGTGACATTGTTTCTTGAAAAAAAAATAAGAGAAGAGGTAGAATTCGAAAACATTGAGGAGCTACGCTTACAACTGGGCAGGGATGTCGAGTTATGTCGTGGCAATGGAGGAAACTATGAATATTGAAGCAAAAATAAAGTCAAAAATAATCAAAGACTTTGCAGTAAAAAAAGGAGACACAGGCAGCCCTGAAGTTCAGGTTGCTCTCTTGACTTACAGAATCAACCAGCTGACAGAACACCTTAAAGACAACCGAAAAGACAACCATGGCAAAAGGGGTTTCTTGGCAATGATCCAAAGAAGAAGAGATCTGCTTGACTACCTGAAAAGAAAAGATTTTTCAAGATACGAAACACTTATCAAGAGTCTTGGGTTGAGGAAATAACCATGAGTAACACAATAACAATCAAGACCAGAAAAGACAGTGGGAAATCTTCCTTGAGGAAGTTGAGAAGGGATGGTTCAGTCCCGGGTGTGCTTTATGGGAAAAACAACGAGTCCATCAGTTTTGAAGCTGACAAAAAAGATGTAATAGAAACACTTAAAAGCATTTACAAAACAACCCAGGTTGTTGAAGTGGAGCTGGATGGCAAAAAAAAGGGCACAGCCGTGTTCAATGAAGTCCAAAATCACTATTTTGACGGAAAACTGCAGCATGTTGACTTATGGCTTGTTAAACCTGAGGAAAAAATAACAAAGAAAGTTTTCTTATTGCCATCAGGGGAATGGGATCTTCAAAGGTCAAAAGGCTTCTATATGGAAGTAAAAGCCATCAAGCTGACAGGCCCTGCAGGAATAATGCCTGGAACTATTAAATTTTCTACCACAGGACTAGAAGAAGGTGATAAGTTGAGAATAAAAGATTTATCAATACCAGAGGGAATTGAAATAGCCCAGCATGGGAACACAGTAATCTGTCGTCAGTAAATTTTCTGATAGTAGCTCTTGGTAACCCAGGGGAAAAATACGAAGAAACTAGGCATAATGCTGGATTTCGAGCCCTGGATGAGTTTAGGGAAAAATTCTCCTTCCCTGAGTGGGGAAAGGTCAAGTATGGCTTTCTGGGTTTAAAGAAAATTAATGGGTTATGTTCAAAGAAAGAAAACATTATCCTTTTTAAGCCTTCTACATTTATGAATCTATCAGGTTCAGCTATCTTGGGGATAAAAAACTATTTGAAAATCGAAAATGAAAATATATTGGTTTTATTGGATGATATAAATTTCAACCAAGGGATAGTAAAAATGCGACAAAACGGCAGTGCTGGTGGGCATAACGGAATGAAAGACATTATCTCAAAACTCAAGACCAAAGAGATAAAAAGGATAAAAATTGGAGTTGGGAAATTCTCAAATCAAGAGGATCTTTCAAGATATGTTCTTTCAAAGTTTTCAGAAAAAGAACTGGAAGAAGAAGAAAAATCTTACGAAAAAATCTTTGAAATGGTTAATTCTTTTATTGCTGAACAATGTTAAAAAACTAATTAAATATTATTAAATAATATTTATAGATGCTAGAATATCATCCCATAATGATTGCAGATATGGGTTCAAATACAAACAAAAAACCCACAGAAAATCACACCGAACAAATTGCCCGAAAATGTCGCAAGCACATACTTCGAATGACATCAAAAGCCAATTCAGGACATCCGGGAGGATCTCTATCTGCAATAGACATGCTGGTTTGCCTTTATTCAACAAGGCTAAAAATTAATTCCGAAAATCCAGACTGGGAAGACAGAGACAGGTTCGTAATGAGCAAAGGGCATGCAAGTCCTGGGATGTATGCAATACTAAGAGAAATGAATTTCATTGAAGATGGCGACATGGATCAATTTAGACAAATGGGGGGAATATGCCAAGGGCATGTTGACAGCAAATGGACTCCAGGGGTAGATTTTTCTGCTGGCTCTTTGGGGATGGGTCTCTCTTTTGGTATTGGCTGTGCGTTAGCAGCAAGGATGGAGAAGTCTGATCGTACTGTTTTTGTAATGCTTGGAGATGGAGAAATACAAGAAGGACAGGTTTGGGAAGCAGCGATGTCTGCATCCAACTTCAACCTAGGCAATTTGAAAGTATTCTTGGACAACAACGGAATTCAAAATGATGATTTTTGTGATAACCAAATGTTAATGGGGGATATCGCAAAAAAATGGGAAGCTTTTGGTTGGGAAGTTAAAAAAATAGATGGCCATTCTCATTCAGAAATAATAGATAGCATTGCATGGTTGGACTCTGTAAAAAATACACCTGCAATAGTTATTGCAAAAACAGTTAAAGGGAAAGGCGTTAGCTTTATGGAAAACAATCCTGCATTCCATGGAGCTGCAGCAAATGAAGAACAACTAAAACAAGCATTGGAGGAAATAGACAGATGACCTTAGCTGCTCCAAGAGACGGATACGGGAACGCACTTTTAAAGCTTTCAGAAAATCAAAAAGTTGTTGTTTTGGAAGCAGATCTTGGAAAATCAACTAAAAGTTGTTGGTTCAGAAAAGACCATCCTGACAGGGCTTTTTGCGTTGGCATATCTGAACAAAACATGGTTTTGGTAGCAGCTGGTTTTGCCTCATCTGGATATATCCCTTTTGCTAGCACTTTTGCAATATTTAGTGAAAGGGCTTTTGAGCAGATGAGAAATGGTGTTTGTCGCCCTAGTTTGAATGTTCATCTTTGCGGTAGTCATGGTGGAATGCATACTGGAGAAGATGGGAGCTCTGCACAGTCTGTTGAAGATTTGGCAATCTTCAGATCTCTTCCAAATATGACGGTGATACATCCTGCGGATGATATTTCCGCTGAAATTTTAACAATTCAATTAGCCAATCATTCAACTCCGTCTTACATGAGGACAACAAGAAATAAAATCCCGAGACTTTATGAAAATAAAATAGATCAAATAAAAATTGGTAAAGGGGTTGTGCATAAAGAAGGAAGTGATGTTGTTATTTTTGCCTGTGGTGTAATGGTTTCAAGATCTATTGAAGCAGCAGAAGAGCTTTCAGAAGAAGGGATTGAAGCAGCTGTGGTTGACATACATACGCTAAAACCTCTTGATGCAAATCTTGTAATCGAAAAATCAAAATCATGCGGCTGTGTGGTAACTGTTGAAGATCATTCGGTGATAGGGGGTTTGGGAGGGGCTATTTCAGAATGCCTTTCAAAAGACTTCCCTGTTCCTGTAGAAAATGTTGGTGTACAAGATAAATATGGACAATCTGGGAAGCCTGAAGAATTAATGAAACTAATGGGGTTAACGGTTGGGGATATTGTGAAATCAGCAAAAAAAGCAATTAAAAGGAAGGTTTAATTATGGATTTTTATTTAGATACTGCAGACATAAATCAAATTAAAGAAATAGACGAATGGGGTATTTTGCGCGGAGTAACTACCAATCCGAGCATAATAGCAAAAACTGGAAGAGACTACAAGGATGCAGTTTCAGAGGTTTTGTCAATAATGGGGAATCGTCATGTTTCAGTAGAAACTCTAAAAGATGATGCGGAAATCATTGTTGAACAAGGAAAAAAATATAGGGAATGGGGAAATAATGTTGTTGTAAAAGTAGCAACTACTGAAGAAGGCCTTAAAGCTTTATCGAAATTGAGAAAATTAGGAATCCCTACAAATGCAACACTTATATTCTCTCTGAACCAAGGGATATTAGCGGCTGAAGCAGGTGCAAACTATATATCCCCTTTCGTAGGAAGATTAGATGACATTGGGTCGGATGGAATTGGATTGGTAGAAGATTGTGTAAATTATGTTGAAGAAAATGGTCTTGATTGTAAAATCATCTCCGCAAGCTTAAGATCTCCTCAACACCTTGAAGAATCTGCCAAAGTTGGCGCACATATTGCAACATGTCCTTGCTCTTTACTTAAAAAAGCCTTGAAACATCCTTTGAATGATATTGGCTTAAAAGCATTTTTAAACGATTGGGAAGAGGCTAAAAAGAAACTCGGAAAATGAAATACATATTTATAACTGGTGGCAATCTGTCTGCTCTTGGGAAAGGCATAACATCAGCAACCATAGGCTCACTTTTAAAAGCTAGAGATTGGGATGTCTCTGTAGTCAAGGTTGACCCTTACCTCAATGTTGACGCAGGCACTATGAGCCCATATCAACATGGGGAAGTTTATGTAACAAAAGATGGAGCTGAAACAGATCTTGATCTTGGTCATTATGAAAGGTTTCTAGATATCAATCTTGAACAAAAAAACAATATCACTGCTGGAAGAGTCTACAAAAGGGTGCTTGAGAAGGAGAGACGTGGTGAATACTTGGGAGCCACAGTTCAAGTTATTCCTCATGTTATCAATGAAATTAAGTCTCTTATAAAGGAAGCAGGCGATGGTCATGAAGTTTTATTGGTTGAATTAGGCGGGACTGTTGGAGATATAGAAAGTTCTGCTTTCTTAGAGGCAATAAGACAGTTTAAAAAAGATGAAGGCAGTGAGAATGTTGCCTACATACACCTCTCTTATCTTCCTTATGTTGAAACAGCTGGAGAGATAAAAACAAAACTAACCCAACAAACCGTTAGGGAATTAAGAGGAGCTGGAATCCAACCAGATGTCATAATCGCAAGAACAACTAAACCAATAAATGATTCAGTTAGAGAAAAGATTGCCCTTTTCTGTGATGTTTCGAAAAATGCAGTCATACAGGGAATTGATACGGATAGCATTTACAGAATACCTTTGCTGTTTGAAGGGGAGGGACTTCCACAGATACTAGAAAATAGACTCGGGCTTGAAGCAAGAACCCCAAATCTTGAAAAGTGGGCAAACTATGTTGAAACGGTTGTCGCTGCAGAAAAAGAAATAGAGATTGGTATAGTTGGAAAATATGTAACATTGGAAGATGCTTACAAGTCGGTATATCAAGCCTTGGTACATTCAGCTGCTTCAGAAAAACATCGAGTAAAAATAAGGTGGATAAATTCTTCCTCCATAAAAAATCAAAAGGATGCAGGTGTTAAGTTGGATGGTTTAGATGGAGTAATTGTTCCAGGAGGCTTCGATAGTCGTGGTATTGAAGGGAAAATACAAACAGCTCAATGGTGTAGGGAAAAGAAAGTCCCTTATTTGGGACTTTGCCTAGGCCTTCAAGTAATGGTTATCGAATTTGCAAGAAATGTTTGCAATTTAAAAGATGCAAATAGCACTGAAGCGGATCTTAAAACTCCCTTCCCTGTAATTGACCTCTTAGAAGAGCAAGAGATGATTCGCTATAAGGGAGGCACAATGCGCTTAGGAGATTACCCAGCATGCATAAAAGATAAAACCCTGGCAAGATCTTTATACAAAGAGGAAACCATAAACGAAAGACACAGACATAGGTGGGAAGTCAATAATGACTGGAAGGGACAGATGGAAGATGAGGGTATGATTTTCAGCGGACTCTCACCTGATGGATTTCTTGTTGAAATTGCTGAACTGAAAGATCACCCATTCATGATAGCAAGTCAATTCCATCCTGAATTTACCAGTAGGCCACTTAGGCCAAATCCTTTATTTAAAGGACTTTGCAAAGCTTCTATAAAAAACAAAAGCAAGATAAAAAAATCAAATTAATTTTCTTTTTTTGAGCTCAATGAAACAACGAGCTGTAGCCTCTACATCAACAAGTGCGTCATGAGCTCCCTCAAAATCTTTCTTGAACAAAGATAAATGTAGTTCTGAAAGACTGGGCCATTTATACGCACCTCCCCAACCTCTCGTATTTGGAATTTTACAAATTTCAGTTGTTGATTTCATTGTGCAAAATAAACTTTTTGGTAAATGCAAATCCATCTGCAATCTTGAGTAAGCAATTTTCAAAATCTTTAAATCAAAATCAATATTGTGTGCCAGGAGAACTTTTGAGGAATTTAGAAGATTGTTGAATTTTGAAATTACCTTATGAATGTCTTTCCCCTCGCGGACAGCCCTTCCTTGGGTTATTCTGTGTATTTTTGCTGCAGCTTCAGGGATAATCCAAGATGTTTCTTTTCCTAAAATAAGACCTTCAGGATAAACGATCTCGCAAAAGCTTTCAAGTTTGTTGAATTCTTCATCATATGAAATTGCAGCAATTTGAACAAGGTGTGGCTGTGCTGAGTCTTCAAAAGGCGTGCTATTCTTTAAAGGAAATCCTGTTGTTTCAGTGTCAAAAAATAAATAACTCATTGCTTTAAGTGATTTTATTCTGGGCATCCATCTAATAAACTATAAATAGAATTGAAAGAGTGAGAACTTTGATAAAAAATGCCATATGTGTTCTTGAAAATGAAAATTTAAAAACTCATATCCTTTTTGATGAATCAAAAATTCTTACATGTGATGCTGCAACATCAACCAAAGCAGATCAAACAATAGAAGCAAATGGCTTTCACCTCATCCCGGGGATCATTGATGATCAGGTTCATTTTAGAGAACCTGGGCTCACACACAAAGAAGACCTTTTCTCAGGAAGTTCCTCATGTGCGAAGGGGGGAGTAACCACCTATCTTGAAATGCCAAATACCATCCCCTCAACAACAACCAATTTTGCACTTCTTGAAAAATTAAAGATTGCTTCAAAAAAAAGTCTTGTTAACTACGGGTTTTTCATGGGGGCAACCAATGACAACTTAGAAGAATTAAAAAAGTCCGAAAGAACCCCTGGGATAAAAATATTCTTTGGATCAAGCACAGGGGACCTTTTGGTTGAGGATATGCAAATTCTTGAAAGAATTTTTACAGAAACCAGTCTTCCAGTTACTGGGCACTGTGAAGAAGAGTCAATAATAAATAAAAACTTAAAAATATTTGAAAAAGAAATAAAAGAAAATAAAGATCCAGCTATTCACTCAAAAATAAGAGACAGGGCTGCAGCAATTTTTTGCACAAAGAAAATTACAAATCTTGCAAAAAAAACAAACAAAAAAATCCACATACTCCACCTCTCTACAAAAGAAGAGATAGAAATTATCAAAGACCATCAAGGACTAATTACCGCAGAAGCGTGCATCCCGCATTTGATGTTTACGGAAAAAGACTATCCTAGGCTAAAGACTTTAATTCAAACAAATCCTTCAATTAAAAAAGGGTCGGATAGAAAGGCTCTGTTTGAAGCCCTTCAAGATGGTTCAATTCAGGTTATAGCGACAGACCATGCTCCTCATCTTCTTGAAGAAAAAAACAAACCCTATCCGGATTCACCATCAGGAATCCCGAGTATAGAAAATTCCTTGCCACTGATGCTAAATGAAGTTAACAAAGGGAATTTTTGCTTAAGTGCAATTGTTGAAAAGATGTCAAAAAACCCTGCAAAGGTTTGGAATATCCTAAACAAGGGGAAGATAAAGAAAGGATACGATTCTGACCTGGTTCTAATTGATTTAAATAAAGAGAAAAAAATAAAAAACAGTGACCAGGAAACAAAATCAGGATGGTCCCCTTGGGATGGTCAAAAAATAATGGGGTGGCCGGAAACTGTCTGGGTTCATGGGAGGAAAGTTTTTTCTAAAGATAAAATTGACTATTCCATGAAAGGAAAAGAGGTTTCATTTAATAAAGATCTGAAAGGTTTTTGGGGTTAGGCATCAGGATGAAAAACACTATACTTCACTCAAAAACTAAAGAAAAAATATCTTCTCTAAAAAAAAGAATTGGGAAAACCCCTCTCTTGAAAATAAAGCTCAAATACAAAAACAAACCCCTTGTCATATGGGCAAAATTTGAAGCTCTCAACTTTACGGGAAGTATCAAGGACAGAATGGCAATACACATCATTGAGAAAGCATATAAAAAAAATGCTATAGACCCTAACTCAATAATCACAGAAGCAACAAGTGGCAACACCGGTATCGCATTTGCTGGAATTGGTAAAAAGCTTGGGCATAAGGTAAAGATATATATGCCTGACTGGATGAGCCCTGAAAGAATTGCAAGAATGGAGAGTTATGGTGCTGAAATAATCCCTGTATCTAGAGAAGATGGAGGATTTTTAGGAAGTATCTCCCTAACAGAAAAATATGCTGAAAAAGAGAAAAACATATTCCTCCCAAAACAATTTTCAAATCAGGCAAATGTAGAAGCTCACTATTTAACAACAGGCCCTGAAATACTTGATCAAATGAATAAGGCAGGGACCCCCCCAACTGGATTTGTAGCAGGGGTTGGAACTGGGGGAACTGTTATGGGTGTTGGAAAATACCTAAGTGAAAATATAAAAGGCATTTCAATAAACCCCCTAGAGCCCGCAAACTCCCCCACATTAACAACAGGAGAAAAAAATGGGCACCATAGGATTCAGGGAATAAGTGATGAGTTTATTCCTGAGATTGTTGATTTAAAATGGCTGAATCAAATTATCAATGTGTGGGATGGAGATGCGATAATCATGGCTCAAATGATATTCAAAAAACTTGGCCTCGGGGTTGGCATATCTTCAGGTGCAAATTTATTAGGAGCAATCAAACTTGCTGAAAAACAAAATCTGGATGGTGTCATATGCACAGTATTTAGTGACTGCAATAAAAAATACCTCAGCACAGATTACTCATCTTCGGAAAAAATGAAAAAACACTACATGAGCAAAGATGTTGAACTTTTGAACCTTACTTCAATCTGAATTAATCATTTGCCCCAATAAGGCAAAAGTCTTTCAACCAGGTCTTGCAGTTCATCTAATGGGATCATGTTTGGGCCATCACTCATTGCTTCATCTGGATTTGGATGGGTTTCCAGGAAAAGACCTGTTGCCCCTACGGCCAAGGCTGCTTTTGCCAATGGTTCAACAAAATGCCTTTCCCCAGAACTTTTACCATCTCCCCCTCCAGGGAGCTGCACTGAATGAGTTGCATCAAAAACAACATTTGCATATTTTTTCATTATTGCAATTGACCTCATGTCAACAACAAGGTTCTTGTATCCAAAAGAAGACCCTCTTTCACAAAGAAGAACCTCAGCATCTCCCCCATGCTTAACTTTGTCGATTGCATATTTCATATCTTCAGGATGCATAAATTGTCCTTTTTTAACATTCACAACCCCTGCATGCTTTCCACATTCAGATAGCAAATCTGTCTGTCGGCAAAGGAATGCGGGGATTTGTACAACATCAACAACCGAACAAACCTCTTTAACATGGGATGTTTCGTGGATGTCTGTAACAACTGGCATCTGAAAATCCTCTTTCACCTTCCCTAAAACCCTCAACCCTTCAGATAAACCTAAACCTCGATAAGAAGTTGCTGAAGTTCTGTTTGCTTTATCCCAACTTCCTTTAAAAATTATAGGTAGTTCAAACCTCTCTTCTATTTCTTTTAACTTTGATGCAACACTCATTGAGATTTCTTCACTCTCTAGGGAGCAAGGCCCAGCAATTAAAAATTTGGAAGAAAAGTTTTTGAGCATGCTTATATTTTAATTAATCTACCTTCCATCTATTGTGCAACCAAAGCCATTGGGTTGGATCTTTTTTGATAATTTCAGCAATCCTGTCAGAATATGCCTGAACCCCGGTTTTCTCATCAAGGCTACCGAGACTCAATGGCTTCTCTATCAACCACTCAAATTCCCCCCACTTCAACCTCTTGACTACAGTGACTACAGAGAAGCAACCAAACCTGGAAGAAAGACGAAAAGCCCCTGAAAAAGCCTTCGCTTTCCTTCCCATGAAATCAATAACAACCCCATTGGCAGAATGCTGATCTGAAACCAAGCCAACAATGGCTCCATTTTTCATTTCTTTAGAGATTTTTGCCAAATCCCTCCAGTGCCTTGTGAGGTTTACCATTCCCAGTTTAGCCCTTGTTTCTAGCGCGAGATCATTTAAAACATTGTTACTTTGAGACCTCCCAACAGCAATAAATCTTTTTGGTGCAACATATTTTGCGAAGAGGCTCCCTCCAATTTCCCAATTTCCATAATGAGCAGTTATCATCACTCCGCCTTTTTTTATGGATTTCAAATTACTAAAACCTTTTTTGTTTATCTTCACCAAATCTAAGAATTTTTCACCATGAAGGTTCATGTAGAAAACTTCTACCATTGTGTAAGCTAAATTTTTGAAACTTTTTTTTAAAATCTC
The DNA here is from genome assembly GCA_964517115.1 of uncultured bacterium. Classification (GTDB taxonomy): domain Bacteria; phylum UBP7; class UBA6624; order UBA6624; family UBA6624; genus UBA6624. The sequence continues at coordinate 11,736 of CAZFBE010000013.1, read as the reverse complement.
TTCACAGGTTTTTTTATCCGCTTTTAACGCCTTTTCCATCCTCCCTAAGGCTCTTTTTCTTTCTGATGAAAGCAAAGGCCAAAGGGTAAGAAAATAAAAATTCCCTAAGTGATACCCTTTCCTAAAAGGAACGACTCTCACTAAGAAAAGTGCAAGATAAAGTAAAAACTTTTCAAAAATCCTTCTCAACACTTAACCCTTAATTGGAGTAATTGGGTCAATTCCCGATAGAACATTTATAACATTCTGGGCAGCCAAATCTGCCATTCCATTTCTTGAATTTACAGAAGCACTCCCGGTATGAGGGGCCAAAACAACCTGATCTAATGACAATAGAGGATTATTTTTCTCTGGAGGTTCCGGGTCATAAACATCTAAACCTGCTCCCAATATCTCTCCTTCAATAATGGCTCTGTACAAATCAGGTTCATCAATCAAGCCTCCTCTTGCGGCATTAATCAATATAGAGGTTTTTTTCATTTTTCTAAAAGCTTCAAGATTCAAAAGTTTTTCTGTTGATGGGAGAAGGGGTGCGTGTAGGCTCAGAAAATCACTTTCCTTAAGGAGTGTTTCGAAATTAACCTTTTCTGCATTCAAGGTCCTTTCTCCTTCCTCCCATGGAAACTCATCAGTATAAAGAATCTTCATATTGAAACCTCTAGCTCTTTCAGCAACAGCCCTTCCTATCCTCCCAGCTCCAAAAATACCTAAAGTTGAACCCCAAACATCTTGTCCTATCAATAAATCAGGGGACCAACCTTTGTAACCCCCTTCTTCAGTCATCTTGTGTCCCTCAACAACCCTTCTTGCACACGCCATCAATAATGCCCATGTTAAATCAGCGGTTGCTTGTGTTAGAACATCTGGAGTATTTGTACAAACCACACCCCTCTTTAAACATTCTTCAACATCTATATTGTCAAAACCCACAGCATAATTAGCAACTATTTTTAAATTCTCTGCTTTGTCTAACAATTCTGCATCAACCTTGTCAGTTAACAAGGTTATTATCGCATCAGCATCTTTCACTTTTTCCAGCAATAAATCCCTTGGGATAGCTCCATCTCCGTTGTAAACCCAAACATCATGTGAATTTTTAGCAATCGTTTCTTCTGCAGTTCCTGGTAAATTTCTTGTAATTACAATTTTCATTTCACTATCGTACCGTTTAAAACTTTTCTTTGAGGATGAAGAGCCACTGGTCCCTGATCATCCGCACAAAGTATCATCCCCTCACTTATTTCACCTCTTAACTTCACAGGTTCAAGGTTAGAAACAACAACAACTTGTTTCCCCAACAAGTCTTCAACACTATAATGCCCAGCAAGACCAGCAACAATCTGCCTTGGGGAATCTTCTCCAATGTCAACGCTGAAAAGGAGTAATTTATCAGCATTTGGATGTTTTTTCCCAGAAACTATAGTTCCTATAAGTAGCTTTGTTTTAAAAAAACTTTTAATATCGACCATGGATTTATCTTTTTCCATCTTTTTCTCCTTTGTTCTTGAAATGTTTTGTAAATCGATCCTTGGGAAGAGTTGTTTGAATGATTTTAAATCTTTAACCGGGGCTTTAAAGCACATCTGTGAAGTTGGCAAAGATGCTTGAGAGTTAAAGATTTCCAAAATCTTCCCCGACGTTCTTGGCAAAAGTGGATTTAGCATATTGCCAATAGTTAAAAGTGCATCACTGATGTTGAAAAAAACTTCGTTAAGCTCTTCTTTTTTATCTTGCTTGTATAGATTCCAGGGTTCTGTTTGATCTAGGTACTTATGTCCCCATCTTGTCAAATTGAGAACTGAGTCCATAGAGTTTCTAAAATTCAAAGACCTGAAACCAGACTCCCAATCACTAATACATTTAGCTTTTTCTTTTAAATAATTCTCATCTTCAGATCCTGCATCTAGCACTTCGCAATTCAGATACCTGTCTATCATCGATAATGAACGATGGATGAAATTTCCTATTTCATTTGCTAAAAAAGAATTATAAAAATTAAAAAATTGATCAACGGTAACGGAACCATCGCTGCCAAAAGGTATTGAATAAATGCAAAAGAAACGTAATGAATCCTCTTCGTATAACCCAAGGTTTTTTGTAACCTTTAAAGGATCTATTACATTTCCTAAACTTTTTGACATTTTTGTATCCCCTACAGTTAGATACCCATGAACAAACATTCCTTTTGGCAATGGTATATCTGCAGCCATCAGCAAAGCAGGCCAAACCCCTGCATGAAACCACAAAATATCTTTAGCTAATAGGTGGAAAGTACCTTCCCACTTCTCCCTCCACCCATCATCTCTTTCCCAACCGGCTCCGGATAAATATGTTGTAAGTGCATCAAACCAGACATAAAAAACATTTTCTTCATCACCGGGGATTGAAACCGCAAAATTCAATCGTTCCTTGGGTCTAGAAATACACAAATCCTCAACATCTCCCTTCAACCTCGCAAGTATCTCTTTCCTGCGGCCTTCAGGGTTGACAAATTCCGGATTTTCTTCAATGTAATCAGCCACCCTTGTTGCCCATTTGGAAAGTGGGAAAAACCAAGCATCCTCTTTTACTTTTTCTAGAGGATCTCCAGTTTCAGAATCGAGATAGTTGCTTTTCTTTGCCTCCATCTCTGTTACAAATCTTGCTTCTCTCAAGTTGTACCAACCCTCATAAACTCCTTTTTTAACCTGTCCTTTTTCTTTCAAGATTTCAAAAAGCCTTTTAACGTCTTCGTGGTGATGCTTGTCATCAGTATGAATAAACTGGTGTTCTCCAATTTTCAAATGACTCATAAGGTTGTGCCATTTTGGACGCATTGTTTTAACAAAATCTTTTGCTGTTAGGTTGTTTTTTTGAGCAATTTTTTCTATTTTTTCAGCATGTTCATCAGTCCCTGTTGTCATAAGGATTTTATTGTTATTAAGTCGTTCAAACCTACAAAGAACATCTGCTGCAATTGAGGTGTAAGCATGTCCTAAATGAGGATCTGCATTTGGGTAAAAAATAGGGGTTGTTATGTGTTTAAACATTTATCTTCCTTCAAGAACAACTTCTATTTTAGACACAGATTCAAAATTGTAAAGAGTTTTTGTAATACGGATTGATACCAAAACTCCTTTTGAAAAATCAGTCATCTCCTCCGCCCTGTTGGTTAGCTTCCAAGAAGGGAAAAAAACTCTTTTTTGAGTTTTAACATCAGGGAAAATCCCTTTTGTCTTAGCAATGTCTTCCACTGCCTGAATCAAGCTTTCTAAAAAAATATAATTATTCTCCACATTTGATGTTTCTGTGAAAAAACGATCAAGCAAAACCTCTCCTTGCTGGAAAACTACATGTACAGGTATCCATTCAAAATCAACTTTTATAGCGTCTCCTACAAAAACATTTGAGCTAGACATAATTCTTAAAAAATGATTTCCGTTTCCTTTTTTTTGAATTGCCTTCAATGTCAGGCTTTCACTTGTTTCAAAAGCAAAACTAACTCCAAGAAGTTCAGAGTCTTCAATAAGTTTTTGGAAACTTTCTTCAAGATAGCTTTTAATAGAGTCTGAATCTAAACTTTCAGGAATCATCAACCTCTTTAACTCTTGGCTTTTTACAAAAACCAAAGTCCCTTCTGAAGCTCTTACCTCTGCAGCATTTAGAGCGGCTGTAACCTGCAAAAGCTCTTCTTCGAGAATGCCCAACTGGTCAATTTTTTCGTGAAGGTCAAATTGTGTTTTGTTAAGGTCTATAGTTAATTCTGAAAGGTTTTTATTAAGATCCTTCTCCTCTTTCTTTAGATTGTCTACTTGAGTTTCTTTCAATGCAAGCTCTCCACTTAGATACTCTCTTTCTCTTGTTAGCTCTTTTATTTGGACGTTAAGACTTTCTACAGCAATTGAAGATTCATTTATTTCTATTTCAAGGGTTGTTTTTTGTAAATATAAATTTTCGATTTGCTCATTACTTTCTTTTAAGTTTTGCTGCAAGACTTCCACATTTTCATTCAAAAAAGCATAAGACTCTTCGAGAGACTTGTATGTTTCTTCTGTCTGTTCTAGTTTTTCTGAACTGTCTTTGAGTTCTTGTTTTATGTTTTGGATTCTAAAAATAGCGTCTTGAAAATCACTACTAACAAATGAAAGTAGCCCGTAAATAAAAGCTGAAACTCCAATCCCAATAACCCCTGCCCAAAGAGCAGAAGCATATTTTGGTCTTAGTCCAAAAAGTCTTTTCCTTGTTTTTGAATACCTTCTTCCAGCAAGGTCCCCCATATAGGCAAGAATTCCGCCGGAAAGCAGCAGAAAAAGAACTTTTATTAAACCGTCACTAATCATGAGCTAAGAAAAATATTTTATTTTTTTGGAGGGTTTTTTTTGACAAAATCATTAATAGTTTTTTTGGTATTTTCCAAAGACCAAGACTCGGCAAAAAGAGCAGGTTCTTCTTTTAGCGCATCTTTTTGAGAGATTGTTAATTGCAAGCCAACGGATTTTTTTGCCAAAGCAATTGTTTGTCTATCTTTAACAGCATAGGGAGCCAAAAAAGATTTGGCATCTTCCAGCAAATCTTTTGGTTTTGAAACTTTCTGGACCAGACCTAAGGCCAAAGCTTCATCGGCTCTAAACTGACGGCCACTCAAAACTAAATCAAGGGCTTTTGTTCTTCCTAAAAGATTTACTAACCTCTGTCCTCCTCCCCACCCTGGGATCAAGCCTAGGTTTACTTCAGTTTGACCAAATTTTGCCCTAGTGCTAGCAATTCTAAAGTCACAACATAAAGACAATTCCAACCCCCCTCCAAAACAAAGTCCGTTTACTGCTGCCAAAGTTATCAATGGGATGCTTTCCATCAAACCCCATATGTTAGCGCCTTTCTGAGCCAAACGATTAGCCCCAGCTTCATCTTGTTCCATTAGTTCAGGTAAAAAAGCACCTGCTGAAAAAACCGGCCCATTCGCTGTGAGGATGATTGCCTTGAGGTCTTTCTCTTTTGTGGCATTTAAAATACACTCCTCAAATCTGTCAGAGAAATCATCAGAAAGATTATTTAATGGATTTTCTTTAGATGCAATGGTCAAAACAAGAAAATTCTCTTCTTTTTCTGCTTGAAAATATTTAGATTTATAAAACATCAGAATTTAAACTTAACGTCTCCTTTCTTTTTCCACTCAGCAGTTTTTGGTGCCCTCTTTCTACCGCGATCAATTTCTTCTTGGGATTGCAAATACATATCCCCAGGAACACATGGGGGGTAGGGAAATTGCATAATTACCGGTTGGCTATATCTTGCATGCTTTAACAACAACGTTCCTTTTGGGAAAATTGCCATTTTCTTTTTTACCTCATCTGGCAAATAAGAGTATTCGGAAAGCCCTAACTCTGTAGGACCGGAACGGCCATAACATATTGTTGAACTGTTGTCAGTAACCTGCTTGTCAATCATTGAAGCAAACTGTTCAGCTCCAAAGAAAGTAAGACCCAAGGATCTACCTCTTGCTGTGGCATGGATAATTGATTCTTTCAACGTGGTGCTCTTTTCTGCTGGAGCAAACTTGTTCAACTCATCAACAAAAACAATGATGTTGTCTAACCCTTCTTCTTCGGTTTTCATTTCTACAAGCTCAAAAAGTCTTTTTAGCACACGTTCGAATACCATTTGCTGCCCTCTATCATTAAGAGCCTGAATATCGATTACATAAATATCACCTGTTTGAAATTCGTCCAATGGTATGTCTTTTGGGTTTTCTGGAATATCTCTTGAATTAACGAGGCCTTTGAAAAGTTCTGGGAGAGTAACTAGATTTTGTACCAATTTAAAAAAAGTTGTTCTTTTATGTCCGTGCCAATGCTCTCTGTCTCTCATAACCCTTCTTTCTTCAACTAAAAAATCAACCAGGTCTGGAAACTCTTTTATAGTGTCGTCCTTGTCCACTATGTCTAACATGTCTTCATAGGCTGCTTGGACATTGTCGTCCCAGTCTTCATCGTCAAAAAGTTCGGGGAGGTATTTCCTTAATTCAGGAATATCCCATACAAAATACTCTACAGAACCGTCTTGACGCAAACTGTTAACTTTTGCAGATGTAGAAGACGAATAGGGAGCAAAAATTCGCAATTGATCAAATGGCTCTGCAGGAACATTCAGCTCTTTGTAAATATCTCTATAAAACTCTCCCTGAGGGCTTTTTTCCTTCAGTTCAGGGTTTGCCTTGTCTAAGAATAGCAAGTCTTTCCCCTTTACGTTGAAAAGAACAACTCCTACTCTTTTTTTCTGATACTCTTTATTTCTTTTGAAAAAAGTTTGGACTGACTTTAACATAAACTCAACTAAGCTAGTTTTTGTTGCCAATCCAGAAATGCCACTAATGTTGAAATGGGCTCCTTCTGGACCTAACAAAAACTCAATATCAATATAGATTGGCGTTAATTGTCCATCTCCATTCTTTATAACGCCTATAGGAACCCCCCTGTCTTCAATGTACCCCTCCATGTTAAAAGCTCTTCGTACACCAGCAGGATTGGCGTAAAAAATGTTTGCCCTTGTTACAGGTCTTGCTTTATTGTCTGTAGACCCAATAATATTTGCTTTCGCAACCAGCACCTCTGAAACATCGGTGGGCAAAGATTGGTCGGGTTTCCCGAAATCATGAGATATATAGTCTGAAAGAAAATTAGGCATATCCATTGTTGAACGCAAATCAACAACGGTCCCAAACGTTATATGCCCGTCATCTCTTACAGCAGCAACAATATTCCCGAGCTCAAGGTTTTGTTCTTTTCTCGATAACCAAAAATGAAAATAAGAAGATGTGTTGGGGTGCTTCTCGGTGCTTGCGCCCTTCCCAACAAAACCCCATTCTGTATTTACATAATTTTTAAATTTTTCTTCTGCGAATTGGAAATTTTTTTTCATAATGCCATCCTTTTTATTTTAGGTTACTATTGCTCCATGTAAGAACCATTTGATTGTTTCCACTTTGGGTAAGTGGTTTGTTAAAAAATCTGTACAAATCTTGAGAGGGTAAACCAGTCGTTCCCATTTAGGGCTTGGATATGCAACAGGATTCCTTAAGCTAAAAACAAGTCTTGAAACCTCATCAACACTCCCTGGATCTAAAGGCATTCCTTCGTAGACCTCTGGCCTTATTAAGCCAAAATTAGCAGAGTGTGCACGTGGTTGTCTAATCCTCAAAAACCAACTTGTTATTTCATCTTTTTGTGGTGTGCTGTAAGAAAAAAGAGCACTTCTTTCAGAATAACCCAAGCTTAAAATGTTGCGCTGGGTTTCAGGTGTAAAAAACAATGGATGATTGTCTTTGCAAAGGCCAACAGCACAAGGTATTGGCTTCGGCAAATGAGACAAAGACCCGTCAACTAGAATTTTTTCTTTGTATTTCGTTTTTTCAGCCCAGTCATAAAGGTGGGATGCTTCTAATTTATGTCTTTCTTGCCTTGCACGCATCACGGCAGCATAGCGTTGAGCTCCAAAATATCCTGTATTTTCACCTGTATCTAGAAATCCTTTTGGCAATTCCGCCCCCAGTAAATCTTTTGAAATTAATGCAAATTCTTGAATCCTTGGTTCACCCCACATCTCAAAACCACCATCTCTAAAACCAATAATGAGACTCGCAATAATTGAATAGTGTACCGTAACGGGATTACTACCAAAATCAAAAGTTCCTATCAGGAAGGTTTTTTGAATTCCATCAGTAAACCACCTAATTGAAAGGTCTCCTGGATTGGATCTAGCAATCTTTAAGTCTTGAATCATCCCTCCTTCATGAACGGTTGTAGCGTCTCTCAAATCCAACCTTTGCGGGGTAAAAGATATTTCCTCTATATGGTCTGCAGAAGAAATCTCCCCACCGCTTTCAACTAAAAATTTCTTTATATTTGAGAGTGTGTCAGTTAAAAAAGTCATGATTAGGTAATTGTATTGGATTAAATTACATCAATTCCTGGAGAATCTTGTTATTAACAATTATTGAAAAAGGGTCATTGACAGTCCCTTCAAGATTCCCAGAAAAATCAGAATGTTGTATATTGACATCAACACATAACAAAGAATCTTCTTTTTTTAGTGAACCCAGTAGTTTTCCTGATGCTCCCCATCCTTTAATCAGTATCTCCCTTTCATCATCTGTTTTGACTATAGCAGCTCCAGGCCTGTTGCCTGTCTGTTTTGCAGAATCCAGAACAACCCCTTTCACGGATTTTCCATACCCTTCTTCATTCCATGGTTGATCTTGAACCATTTTCTGATAACCCTTGCACCATGGCTTTGCATCGCACCATTTGCAATTTTTCTCTGACGGCCTTGCTTCAAATGAACTTTCTGGAGATCCGGAAATATTTTTTATCTCTGCTGCAGTTTCTTTCAAAGATAAAACTAAGTCCTCAATTACATCCTCATCAAAATCAATAATTTTCACCTCTTGCGCGCCTAGATACCAAAACTCAACACTTTTAGGCAACCTCCCAAATTCCTGAGAGGCAAGATAAGCATATAGCCATCCTTGAAATTCATGGTCTGGGTCAATTTCTCCTTCTTTAGATTTGCCAGTTTTGTAATCAACGATCTTGATCTCATTGTTTTCATCTACAAAAACTGCATCAATGATTCCCCCAAGAAGTCCGTCTTTTGAAAAAACCCTGGATTCGGCATGTCTAGGTTTGAATTTTTTAATATTTTTAGAATCCATCTTCCCATCAGCCATATTGGCCAATGCCCATAAAACCTGGTCAATGACCTCATCTATTTTCGAATCGTCCCATTTCCCTTTCTTTCTTTCAGATGTTTCAAATTCAAATTTAGATTTTTCCCAATCACGTCTTGTCAGTGCCTTAACGTAAGAAGTGGGTTTTGCTGCATCTAAATCACATTCAAAAATCGTCTCGAGAACAGAATGCGCTACATTGCCAAATTTCATTGCTGTACTAACAGAAGAAATAATCTTTTTTTCATAAGAAAAATAATATTGTTTTGGGCAGTTCATGTATTGTCGAGCCTTTGAAAAAGACAAGCTCCCCTTTTTCCAGCGTCCTCCAAACTTTCTATCTGGAATATTTACGCGCTCTTCTAATATCTCTGGTAAAGGATTTTTTTTGAGAAACCAGGCCTCAACAAGAATGGAACCTTTTTCATTTGGCCCATCTACTACCTTTTTTGGAAACCATTTCTTAAAATTATCCTCAACCCTCAAAAGGTAGACTGCTTTGTCCGTTTCCCTTTCTAGATGCCACATTCCTTTCATCTGTTCTTTCATAGGTTTTAATGATAAAGTACTATACCTTGAAAACCAACTCTCGTTTCAGGATTTCATTTTTGTTATTGCTTTCTGTAGTTTGGCTATTATTTTCTCTTTTTGACTCAAAGCATATTTATTTTGGGGTTGCTACAGTTCTTATTGTTTATTTTTGGTGTAAAAATTTATTTTTTATAAAAAAAGAACATGACAAAACCTACCTGTTAGAGCTGAACTGGCTTTCTTTAATAAGATACATGTTTTGGCTTGTTTGGCAAATCTTTCTGGCCAATCTTTCTGTTGCAAAAATCATACTTTTTCAGAAAGAAGATCTTGATCCAAAATTCATCACCTTTAGCTCAAACTTAAAACATCCTTTGGCAAAATCAATGTTGGCAAATTCAATTACGCTAACCCCAGGAACAATCACATTGAATGTTTTTGGGGACAATTTTGAAGTGCATACCCTAAATGATAGATTGGCATACTTGGTTACAGTTGGTGAACTTAACAGGAGGATAGGGAAGGTCTTTGGAGAATTCAATGAATGAGATACTAACAATAACCCTCTTTGCAATCATCCCTTTAAAGGTTCTCTTTTTTGGGCCAACCCCTTATGACAGGCTGATTGGATTGAGTGTTTTTAGCAACAAGGTGTTAGTGGTTCTTTTGCTCCTGGGGGTTTTTTATGGGAGGATTGGATTTTTCTTAGACCTTGCAATAGGGTATGCTCTTCTAAATTTCATAGGAATAGTTGTCACAACAAGATTTTTGAGGATGAGGGAACAAGATGAACTTTGAAATCATAGGAAATGTTTTGCTTTGGCTTGGTGTAACTTTTTTAGCCATTGGAAGTCTTGGGATATTAAATCTCCCTGATGTATATTGCCGGCTTCATGCTTCTGGTAAATGTGACACTCTTGGGATATTCCTCGCAATTGCTGGCATATCAGTATCACTAGACGACTGGACTGAATTTTTAAAAATCATAATGATTCTTGTTTTTGTTGCTATTGCCAATCCGACATCCACTCACCTCATTGGCAGGACTGCAAAGCAATCCAAGATAAAAGCATGGGAAAAAACAAAATGATCCTAGAGCTAAATATTTTTTTGTATATCATTGCATTTTTTTTAGCCCTAATGGCCTTAAAAAACAAAGACTTGGTAATATCTGTAATTTTCTTGAGTGGTTTTTCTTTCTGCATGGCACTTCTTTACTCCTCGCTGGGGGCTGTTGATGTTGGCTTGACAGAAGCAGTCATAGGGGCTGGAGTCAGTAGTGTTGTAATGATTGCTGCAGTATGGCATATCAGATTGAGGAAAAATGAAGAATAAAAATATTGTTATCTTGATGTTCCTTGGGTTAATTTTGATCTTTGCGGAAAAAGACATTCCAGAATTTGGAAAACAAAGTGTTGTTCATGAAAACATCAACAAAACCTATATCGAAGAATCTTACAAAAAAACACATACAAAAAATGTTGTGACAGCTGTTTTGGCAGATTGGAGAAGCATTGATACTTTTGGTGAGACTATGGTTATTTTTGTAGCCGGAATGGCAATTCTTTTAATACTGGGAACAAAAAAAATATCATGAAAGGTCCAACAAAAAGCATTGTTGTTGACATCATTTCAAGAATTTTAATTCCTTGTATTTTTACCTTTGGTTTTTATGTTCTTTTTTTTGGTCACGAATCCCCCGGGGGGGGTTTTCAAGGGGGGGCCTTAATTGCCGCAGGGATAATTTTGAGCAGAATGACCCTACCTTTAAAGGAGAGCATGGATATGATGTCTGACAAACAAGCACTCCATATCGCCTCTATCGGTATTTTTGTATATTTTTTTGTTGGAATTATTTCTTTTTACCAAACAGGAAACTACCTTGATTATTCAAACTTAATTCCATCCCTAGGTGAGACCATGAATCATTATTGGGGAATAATGATTGTTGAAATAGGTGTTGCTTTATGTGTAGCAGGAACAATGGTTTTAATGTTTGATGTTTTGGCGGAGGAATACAACTAGTGGAATTCATTCAGAAATTCCCGTATATTGCCAATTGCCTTTTGTTAATGCTTGGGTTATGGGGAGTTCTGTCGAAACAAAATCTTTTAAAGAAAATAATTGGAATAAACATTATGCAAAGTGCGGCTATATTATTTTTTATAAATTTAGCCTATTTAAAAAATGGCGATATTGCAATAAATCCAAAAGAAGGAGTTCAGTACATTGCACCTTTACCACACGTATTAATGCTAACGGCTATTGTTGTCGGTGTTGCTTTCACGGGTGTAGCATTGTCTCTTTTGGTAAAAATAAATTCGGGATACAAGACCTCAAACGAAACTAAAATATTGGAAAAAATCAACAAAAAAATATGATTTTTTCAATTCCTTTTTCAATGTTTGCTGGAGCCATCCTGATCCCCCTGCTTGGATCTAGAATAAATCCAAAAAAAATTGCTATCTTTTTTTCTTTTTTAAACCTACTTGTTTGTTTGA
>CAZFBE010000012.1:0-27190 GCA_964517115.1 uncultured bacterium | reverse complement strand
CTGATGCTTCCGGAAAGTACCCATGTGGTAATCCGGAAGGTTGTTTGCCTATTGAAAATCCAGATGATCCCGATGATCCAGGTGGTGGTGGAGACTCTACTGGAGCAGAGGCAATTATTGTTAGTGACAAGATTGTTGGTGAGGGCCCTGAGTCAACATTTAATTTTGATGGAGGCGATTCTGTTCCTAGTGAATTAGGAACTTATATAGCCGTTTATGAGTGGAACTGGGGAGATGGTACAAGTGATTTGATACCATGTTTAGACGGTTTATGTACTACATCTATAGCGCACACATTTAACTTGAATTGTACAGAGCAACAACAAGACGAAAAAGGTAATTGTTATTACGAAGTTGCTTTGACTGTTGGAGATGATTTAGTACCTCCTAGTCTTGATGTTGACACTACAACAATCAAGGTAAAGAATCCGTTTGCAAATGAAGACCCTGTTCCTCTTATCAATATAACATGTATTGAAAACTGTAAAACCGACAATAATGGAAACATTCTTAATGAACCAAACCCACTCAACTTTTTCAAAGAGAGTGAAGATGGGGTAACGTTTAATTTTGATGGCTCTGGTTCATTGGATCCAGACGGCATTGTTGTAGGCTGGACTTGGAATTTCAGTGATGGAAGCCCCTTGGTAAACGATAGTGTTGTTGACCATGAGTATGTTGAAGGGGGATCTTTCCCAATACTTCTGACCGTTTATGACAACGACAATGATGATGGGAGCATGCCAACCCCTCCTTTTGTTTTGGTACCTTCACATCCACTGCCGGTTCTTTTAGACTTCCCAGCAGATTCATTTTGTAACAGTCCTTATAAAAGCAGATTCATTTCATTAGATGATGATTGGGATTTTGAAGATGATGATGAAGAGTGTAGGGTTTCTAGCTCTAATGACTCTAATAGATGGGTTAGGTTTGATGGTTCTGAGTCAAATGATATGGATGGGCTAATAAGAAGTTTCATCTGGAATTTTTCAGACCCTGATGATTCCGAAGGTTTCCTTGCTGTATGGACGAAACAATTCAATTACACAAGACCATGTTCTTCAGCAGGTAATTGTGAAGTTGAAGTTGGTTTAAATACCTGGGATGGAAATCTAGGACCTGGAGGCATGGGTGATTTGATAATATCTGAACCTCCATGTAAAGAAGAGAGCACTGATGATGATCCAGAAAATTTCCAAGATACAAATGGAGATCTTTGTGATGATGATTGGACAATAGTTGATTACGACAGTTTGTTTAATGGTGGTAATGATGTCCCTGGACAGATTACTTTCAGGTCTTCTTTGAATATTACGGACAATAATTCGTCTAAAGGTGAAGTCAACCTTGAAAACACCCTTCATACTTTCATTGTTGTTAAAGAGGAAACTGAATCATCAACTTCTTTCGTTAACAGCATTAGTCAGGCAGATGGTGTTGCATGTGCTGGTACAAAGAAAATATTCAGTATTGGCTCTGAGAAGAAAGGTTCTGAAATGAATGGATTTAATTATGAATGGGACTTTGGTGATGGTAACAGTATTGTTGGTTTTACCAACATAACTTCAGAACAAGGTACCTCGATTCTTTCTGGAGATCTTTTCTGGCGCAATTCTTTAGGTCAAGAGGGTGTTGTAGACAGTGATCCTTCATCTAATGTAATCATAGATGTTGATCATGGTACTTTTGATTCTGGTCTTGTTGGCAAAACTGTTAGCTTTTTTACAGATAACGGTATTTCTTCATGTGATGTTGTTTCTGTAGCCGGACATTCTTTCGAGTGTGACAATGCATCAGTTGATGTTTTGGAAGGAACAGTTTACAGGCTTCCACCTGAAGGTGTTTCGCACTGTTATACGAATCCCGGTATTTACGCAGTTGCTTTCGACTTTATTGAAGAAAGTTCAGTTATTGAATCAACCGGACTACAAGTTTCAATAGACCCTTTCATTATTAAGTTAAATGAATTGGAAAGCATTCAAGCTGTTCCAGGAACGAGCAATTACAAAATTGTTCATTTCCAAATAAAGGAAGCTGTTTCTAACAGCGACTCCTTGTCTTTTGAAGTTAGAGATCTTTGGGCAGGTTTAAATGACTTGCAAAAAGTTGATGCTGTCAGAATCTATGAATCAGATGCGAGTGGAAATCTTGTTAACATGATTAGTGAGGAATTGAATCCGTTTTCTGAATCGACTTCATTTACAGTCAATCTAGATGGTCCTCTTTTGGCTGATACCTATTATGTTATAAGCTATGTTTTTGGGAGTTAAATTATGAGAAAAAATCTTAAATTATTTGTTTTTATCTTGCCTTTGTTTTTTGTTTCTTGCGGAGGTGGAGATTCAGATTCTTCATCTGGAGGGCTTTCTGGTGGAGGTGGTGGTGGTACCACTTCTTCAACTTATGATTTTCAGCCTTTGATAATCCCTACGAAGAATGGAGTTGAACAGCCTTCTTTACAAGGTAACCAAGTTACCTTGACGGTGGAGTAAAGTAATGATTAATGCACTAATTCTTTTTTACTTGTTTTTGAGCCCTTATACGGTTTTTCCATCTTCTGAAACTGAGAATTTGGAAGTTCCAGGGGGTTCAATTGTTTTTAGGACCAATAGAGATGGAGGTGATGAACTTTACATAATGGGTACTGATGGTTCCACCCCTCATCGTTTAACTTTTAACGGAATAAGAGACACTTCGCCACAGATTTCTCCAGATGGAAGATACCTAATGTATTATGCCTGGGGAGCTTCTACTGATGAGACCTGTGCAAATACATTAAAAAATCCAAAACATAAGGGGATTTTTGCTCCAGGTATTTGTGACGCGACTTCTGAAGATATCCTTGTTATTGATTTAGTGACTGGAGAAACTGAAACTTTAACAAAAGACTCAAGCATCAATGGGCAGGCTCTTTGGAGTCCGGATGGAGAATGGATAACATTTGTTACTGACATGGGCCAAGAATCTGAGATCGTCTTGATAAGTCCTGACTCTTCAAAAAAGATTTTTGTAACAAGGAATTATTGGGGAGATTATTCTCCTTCTTTCACTCCAGATGGAAAATATATGATTTATGAGTCATATAGGCTTGAGCAAGATGTTTATCCTCCAATTGGACATTATTTTCCAAAACACAACCTCTACGAAGAGGATACAGTTTTAGAAACTTGGTCTCAAGAAGCTTACAGGGATTTGTTTATAGTTGATTTAAGTTGTATTCTTTCAATTGACTCTTCTGAAATTAAAGAATGGGAAAATTTAGAGCCATATGATCAAAAAAACACATTAAGCCCTGAAGCTCTTTGTGAGGAAAGGGTAACTGATGAGGTTGATAGCAATATTAAGCCACAAGTTTCTCCTGATGGGAAATGGATTGCATATATGGCAAACAGGCCTGGGATAAGGAATTACCTTTACTTGATGAGTGTTGCCCTTAATGAAGATGGTGAAAGGGATATTGTTACTGTTATGCTTGATGTAGAAAGAGATTTTTGGGAAGACATGACTGATAAAGATGTTTTTTATGCAGAAGAGCCTTATATGTGGTTGGGAGCCAATAGATACACTTGGTCTCCAGATTCAACACAGATACTTATTGAAGCCAATCTTTATTCTGTTCCAAGTTTGTTTTTGGAATCATCCAAAGGAAAAACAAGATTAGCAGGAAAGATGGAGGGTGGCCTTCTAGTATCTATATTAGCTGAAGCTTTGGTAGTCTATGATTTAGAGACAGGTGCAACAGCCCCTGTAAGGCTATCTAATTCTGTTGGTGTAGACCATAGTGGAGACTGGTCTCCAGATGGGAAATGGGTTGTTTATTCTGCTCAGGATAGATATCTGAGGCATGAAATATATTTAACTCATTTAAAGACTGGCTATACTAAAAAATTAACAACAAATAGAGTTGGTGACTTTGATCCAATTTGGGTTACTGGAAGCTTAACTAAATGCGGTTTTGAGATAGCAGGGATGCCAAAGGGGGAAGTTTCATCCGACGTTTTTGAAACAATTGAAACCATTAGGCCTTGTCCATTGGATTAATTTTTATTTTATAATAGCAGTTTGATTTTATTGATTTAGGAGGTTATGGCAATGAAGTTAATGCCGTTAGGTGATCGTGTAATAGTGAAAAGGTTAGATGCTGAGGCTGCTAGCCCAAGTGGGATAGTTATTGCTGATTCAGCAAAAGAGAGACCACAGAAAGGTACAGTCGTGGCTGTAGGTCCTGGAAAGAAGGAAACAAACAGCATTGGTGAGGTGATTATTGTTCCGATGAATTCAAAGGTTGGTGATACCGTTGTTTTTTCAAAGTACGGAGGAAACGAATTGTCACACGAAGGCGAAGAATATTTAATTCTTAGAGAAGATGATATTCTTGCAAAAATTAACAAATAGAGGTTTAATATTATGGCAAAACAATTGATTTTTAATACAGAGGCAAGAGAGAAATTTTTAGGAGGCGTTCAAAAGGTTGCTAGAGCTGTTGGACAGACTTTAGGCCCTAGAGGAAGGAATGTGATTTTAGATAAGAAGTTTGGTTCTCCTGTTGTTACGAATGATGGGATTACTATTGCAAAAGAAATCGAACTTCCTGACCCTTTTGAAAATATGGGTGCACAGGTTGCAAAAGAAGCAGCAAGTAAAACTAATGATGCTGCTGGAGATGGAACAACTACTGCTATCATTTTGACTGAAAAAATGGTTCAAGAAGGGCTAAAGGCTGTTTCTGCTGGGGCAAATCCGATGTTATTGAAGAGAGGCATTCAGGCAGCTGTTGATGCTGTTGTTGAAAATCTTCAAAAAACAGCAAAGCCAATCAAGGGCAGGGAAGACATAGAGCGTGTGGCAACAATATCTGGGAATAATGATGTTGAAATTGGAAAATTAATTGCTGAAGCAATTGAAAAAGTTGGGAATGATGGTGTCATTACGATAGAAGAATCAAAAACCGGATTAACAACTGGCCCAGGCTTTGTTGAAGGTATGCAGTTTGACAGAGGGTTCCAAAGTCCTTATTTTGCAAATGACAAAGAAATGCAAAAATGTGAAATTGGTGGAGATGAAAGAGGTGCTTTGGTTCTTATATATGAATCAAAAATTAGCAATGCTCAAGAGTTCTTGCCAATTTTAGAAAAAGTTGCACAAGATGGAAGGCCTTTTTTGATCATCTCTGAAGAAGTTGAAAACGATGTATTGTCAACTTTGGTTCTTAATAAATTGCGCGGGACTTTGAATGTTTGTGCGGTAAAAGCTCCTGGTTATGGTGACAGAAGAAAGGCAATGATGCAAGATATAGCAATTTTAACTGGTGGAGAATTCATCAGCAAAGACCTTGGTGTAAAGTTAGAAAATGTTGAAGTAGCTCAAATGGGTGTTGCTCAAAAAGTTATTATCGACAAAAACAATACAACAATTGTCAGCTCTAACTCAGGGTCTCCAGCAGTTCTTGGCAGAATTGACCAGATTCGATCTGAAATAGATGGTACAGATAGTGATTGGGAAAGGGAAAAACTGCAAGAAAGACTCGCTAAACTTGCTGGCGGTGTTGCTGAAATTCAGGTTGGTGCTCCAACTGAAGTTGAAATGAAGGAAAAAAAACATAGATTTGAAGATGCTCTATCAGCAACACGTGCTGCTGTTGAAGAAGGTGTTGTCCCAGGTGGAGGAGTTACTCTTTTGAGGTGTGTTGACAAAATTAAAACTTTAAGCGATGACGATGTATCTATAAATTGGGGTATTAATGTTGTAAGGAATGCTCTTACTGAACCTTTGAAAAGGGTTGCTGAAAACGCAGGGTATGAAGGCTCTGTTGTTGTTGAAAAAGTTCAGGAACAGAAAGGTTCGAATGGTTTTAATGCTTTAACAGGTAAATATTGTGATTTGCTCAAGGTTGGTGTTATAGATCCTCTTGTTGTAACAAGAAGTGCTTTGAGGAATGCTGCAAGCATTGCTTCAATGGTTCTTACAACAGAAGTCATGATTAGTGATTTGCCTGAAGAGAAAGAACAACCAATGGGAGGACCTCCTCCAGGAGGAGGAATGCCTGGAATGGGCGGATTTTAAGTAAACAGGGGTGAATTTTTTCATCCCTAGCTTATTTAAAATAAAATCTACTTATGATTAAGAGGATTGGCTTGTTGTTCGTCTTTTTAGTTTCATTTGTTTTTAATGCATATTCGAAAGTCGTTGATGATTCCACTGGTATAAGACTCAACTTGCCTTCTTCATGGGAATGTTCTTCAATGGGAGAGGACTCATGGGAGGTTGTTGTTCCAGATACGGAGTATTCTTCAGGAAAACATTTTAAGAAAGGTTGGTTAAAAGTTGAAGAGGTTGGAGATAGGTTTATTTGTAATTCTGGCTCTAAAAAAATTCTTGATATAAGGTCTGTCCCTCTTTCAGTTTCTTCAGGACAGGTTTCTACAACTGTTTTGAAATCCAGACTGCTTCAAAGACACCTTGAAGAAAATCTTGGATTTAGTGTTTCCCAAAAAACTAGTTATTCAGACAATCATTACATATCAAGACTTGATTACCAAGATGCTAGTGGCCAAAATGGAGCTTGGTGGATAGTTTATAGTCAAGAATCAGCAACTTTGCACAGGATATGGATGACTGATACTTCTGCTATTGGAGAAAAAGAAATCGAGAGTTTTGAGGAGATGTTTTTTACTTCTGTTTATCCTGTTATTTTTGATATCGGATTTATAGTTGTTACAGAAAGGTCAGCAACTGCTTTGACTTTTTTCTTGATAGGTGTATTTTTGCTTTTGTCTCTTGGGAAAAAGGGTGCTAACGATTTTATTAAGGGTTTTGAGGACCCAGGGGAGCTCTTTAGTGATTTTGGAAAAGGAGAAACATTTTTCTATCCCTTGGCTTTAGTCTTGTGTTCCTCTTTCCTTTTTGTTGGTTTTGCAGCATCATTTAGAGGGATTCTTCTTTCAGCCATTAATGCTACATTTGTTTCTGCACAATTAGAAATGAACAAATTAACAATTTTTTCCAATGTTGGAAATGATCCTGAAAAGGGATATATTGTTTTAGCCGGAACTGCTCAAAATCTTATTAACTTTTTTAGACAACATGTTGACATGTTTATACAGTGGTTTCCTGCGATTGTTCTTGTTCTTTGGTTTACAAATTCATTGTGTAATTATCTAGGATCTCTAGTGGTAAAGAGTGATTTGAGATTTACTCCTACATTCTTTGCTTCAGGTCTTTTGGCACCTTATAGTTGTTTTTTCGGAATGGGGCTTTTGTTAGTCTCTTTCACGCAAGGGTTTTCTTCATCTCTGGGAATACTTTTAATTATTTTTGCTTCAGTGATGCTTTGCAGAATATCTATTTTGGGCTTCGGACAGCTCTACAGGCTTTCCACATCACAGTCATATACTGCTATTCTGTTTTCAAGATTCATGTGGGTTATTTTTGTTGGAGCTATGATTTATGGCTTCCATACTGAGATGATTTCACCAGCATATGTTAGCGCTAGTGTTCTTGATTATTCGTTAGTTCAGTAAATATCTAAAATTCATAGAATTTTATATAAGAATAATTTATAATCCTTAGGTTGTAAACTATGAAGTTTTTTATATTAATTTTTTCTTTATTTTCTCTTCAAGCTTGCTTGATGAATCTTGGAGTTGGAAAAACTGTTGCAGAACAGACAAAAATTGCTCCTTTAGAAAAGACAAAAGAAGCAATAGACAAAACTCTTGAAGCTGCTCTTTTAGTACAACTTTCCTCTGATGTTTGTTTGCAGTTGCAACTAAATGATAAAGATAATGGAAACCATGGCGTTATAAAGCCGCGTGTTGAAAACAGGGTTGCAATATTAGAAGGAACAATAGAGACTCAAGGGCAAAAAAGAGAGGCTGAACGATTGGCAAAGTTGGTTCCTGAAATAAGGGATGTTGTGAATAGGCTTGAGATAATCGGCAGAAGGGATGCTACTGAGGTTTGTGAGTTTGTCGGATTTGGGCTTGATGAAGAGGATGATAAAGAAAAGGAGGAAGAGGATGGTTCTAATAACCCTATTGATCCAGGCTTGCCTGGAGATCCAGGGCTACCCGGAATCCCACCCATAATTCCACCAGGAGGACCAGGAAGAATTTTATGAAAGTATTAAAAATGTTATTTTGTCTCTTTTTAGCATCTTTTTCCGATGCTGATTTGGGAGATTTTGAAAGAAGTCGTTTTGAGGAAATTTATCGAAACTCAAGAAACAGCATAGTAGGTATAAAGGTTGTTAAATCCAAAATGTCTCCTTCTGTTTACGGCGATGTGAGCAATACGGAAATAGGAAGTGGTTTTATCTACGATTCTGAGGAAGGCCTAATTCTTACCACTGCTGCAAATATAAGGGATGCTAAACATATAGGGATACTTTTTAATGATGGAAGGCAAGTTGAAGCAAAGGTTATTGGCTACGATGTTCCTACAGATTTGGCTGTTCTTCAATTAGAGATAAAAAGACCACAAATTCCAGCTTTAAAATTGTCTGAAAATATCTATTCTGTTGGAGAGTCTGTTATGGTCATGTCTCCAAACCCAGAGGGAGTTTGTTGTAACACTTCCAAGGGAATCGTTTCTGCAAAAACATTAGCAGGGAATAAGCTTGGAGGAGGACTTTCTACTTTCTTCCAGTTTGATGCTGCTTTAAATGGGGGACAGCAGGGAGGAGCTCTGCTTTCTCTAAGGGGTGAGGTTATTGGGATGCCAACATTCCAGCAAAGAAATAGTGAAAATTTATTTTTGAATTTTGGTCTTCCAGTTGATGTGATGAAGATAATTCTTCCAGAATTGATAACAAATGGAAGGTACCTTCATGTCGAATGGGGCTTGGACCCTGTCGGTATTCCTGAAGAAATTAGATTAAAAACTGGATATCTTGGAAACGGTTTATATGTTCCGGGACTTTCTGAAGTTGGATCTGGTTGGAGAAGTGGGCTAAGAACTGGAGATATTATTACTTCTCTTGATGGTGTTGATGTATTAACAAATGAAGGATTCTGGTCTATTTTTGGATCCTGGATTGATCAGGAAAATCCCTTTATGAGAGGCCATGTTGTTACCATTTACAGGAATGGATCTTTTTTGGATTTTGATTTCAAGGCAGTTAGGAAGGTTATAGATTTTAAAGACGAGAGTTGGTTTTAAATGAGGTATAAATTTATGAATTTGAAAAATAGTTTTTTGTTTTTGTTTGTAGTTTCGTTTTTTGCATTTGTGTTTAGTGATGACGATCCTGCTTGGGTAGAGAGTGTTTCAACAAGTGTTGAATCTACAGTGACAGTTACTTCTGGTGGAGGAGATTTTGCTGGTGATAAATCAGGCTTTGTTTTGGGCGGTGGATCTGGCTCTATAGTTACTCCTGAAGGTCATATAGTAACCAATTGTCACGTTATGGGTTGGGGAAAGCAGAGGTGGGCTTTTATAAGGCTCAATGATGGTTCAGTACAAGATGCTAAACTCCTTTTTAATAATTGCAAAATAGATGTTGCAATTCTTCAAATTGTTCCTGAACCTGGAGAAGAAGGAACCGTTTGGCCATATGTAGAATTCGGAAATTCTGATGAGGTTGTTCCTGGAGAGCAGGTTTATGCGATTGGAAACCCTGGAGATCAGTCCAATTTCACGATGTACAAAGATTTTCTTTTGAAAAACACTGTAACTGCGGGTTCTGTTAGAGACAGAGTTCTTTCTCCGCAATTGGTTAACAGGATGCTTGGAGGTAATGGGGCTATCGGAGGAACATCAACTGTTTGGGATTATGGAATGGAGCTTTCACACACTTTTGACACTGATGCCACTATAAATGGTGGAAACTCCGGAGGTCCTCTTTTTGACGAAAGTGGTTTTCAGGTAGGTGTTAATTTTGCTGGATCTTCAATGCTTGAAGGGCAGAATATGGCGATAGTTTCCAATGATGCCTCTAAAACTTTATTTGACACTATAGAACATGGACGTGTTATTTACCCATGGTTGGGGCTTTATGTTTTTATGGACAGAATGACACTTGAATGGTCCGATGACATTGGGATACAGGGGAGAAACCCTTTGGGCGGCGGCGGAGCCTTTACTGGAAGAGAAGGTTATGACCGTGCTTCAGATACCTTTGTTAAGCAAGCTAGAAACAAGGTAAAAACCCCTTTTGAAATACATGATATTTACCCTAATAGCCCTTCTGATCAAGCTGGCTTGAGAAAAGGGGATAAAGTTCTCGAAATTGCATGGGATGTAAATGCAGATGGAAAAATTACAAAGAGTGAAATGAAAATGCCAAAGGATGCTTTTGAAGCCAGATTCTGGATACGTTCATTAGACAAGGGAGTCAAGGTAATCCTTTCAGTTGACAGAGGTGGACAGATATTCAACGTTCCTTTGTTGCTAGGAGAACAACCAGGTGCTGGTGAGTTTGCTGGAGGAACTTTATGAGAATTTTAAAAGTTTTTCTTATTCTTTTTTTAAGTTTTTTTTACACAGGTTCTCTTTTTGCAAAAGAAGTTCAGACGTTTGACTTAGACACATCTCAACTTCCAACCGTAAAAGCTCTTGAGATTATTGATCCTTCTCTGGCTTCAATTGAGGTGATTGAAAATAGATATGGCATTAGCCTGTCTGGAACGTTCACAAGGACTGTAGGGATAAATGGTTTTCCGGGAGTTGTTATCTCTCCAGATGGATTCATTGTTACAACGGCAAAAAACATGGAGGATGCTTTAAGGATAAACGTGACAATTGAAGGTGTCAGATACAGTGCATCATTGGTTGGATCTGATAGATTCAATGATGTTGCTTTGATAAAAGTTGATAATTCTGAGACTTTATTCAAGGCAGCTTCTTTTGCAGACTCTGATAAGTTGGTTCAGGGGCAGACTGTTATAGCTGTTGGTCGACCTTTGCCAAACCAGCAAGCAGCTACAAGAGGGATAGTTTCTGCTTTAAGAGATTACTGGATGGTCAATGGGTATCTAATGCCAAATATGATTCAAACTGATGCTCATAATTTCACTTTCAACAGAGGTGGACCTCTTATTGATTTAAAAGGAAAGATTATTGGATTAATGTCTTTTTCTGTTCAAGAGAATTTAGGTACTCCTCAATATTTAATGACCAGTGTTTTGGACTTGAATTTTGCCATACCATCAAACATCGTTTGGGATACTGTTTACAAAATGATGCAAGGTGAAGAGGTTTTCCATTCTTGGGTTGGTGTTAGCTTAAGGCCTTTAGATGATACTTTAGCGATTTATGCAAATATCCCTGAAGAGTATTTAGGGAAATCAGGGGTAATGGTTCAGGATGTAGATCCCAATTCCCCTGCTTCTAGACAAGGTTTATCTAGAGGAGATATTATTCTTGGTTTAACCAGGGTGAGAAGGCTCTACAACGGTGAAGAAAACACAAGCGAGGAAATCGTTTCTACTCCTTTGGAACTTGCTGGTTTGATTCGTGATAGCCATCCGCAGGATACTTTGGGTTTTGTTGTTTTAAGATCTGGGCAGGTTGAAGAATTTCTTATGAGTCCAGAAGACAGGCCTGTGGAAGCTCTACCTGGAACCATTTAAGCAAACCTTGAAGGTTGTCTATTTTTTTCTTGTGTTCTTTTTTTTAAACGGATGTGCATACAAGGATGATGATTACCTCTTTAAAGTCAATCATTTTGTTTTTACAGAAAGTGACTTTTTCTCAAGACCAGATTTTCTTCTTGCACGTGAAGCAGGTTTAAAAAAGAATGATGCAGGTTATGAAGATCTAATTCAAGATATTTTTTTGGAAACATTATCTGCTCGAGAGGGTTTTTTAAGAGATTCAAAATCTAATTATGCTTTATCAGAATCAGCTGCAATAAACTGGGCAAGTTCAAATTTTGAAAATAATAAAAATTTAATTGATTTTTTAAAAAGAAACAATCTTTCTTGGGTTGATATAGTTATTCATTTTAATAAAAGATTAATGTATGAGGAAATCATAAATTTATATGTTGGAGTAAATGATTTTGAGGTTAAACAATGGTGTGAAAAAAATGAAGAGGTTTTGAATTTTATGTGGAAAGAATGGAGAAAAGGAACAAAACTTTCTTCACCTGAGAATATTCCAGAAACATATGCTCATCAATATTGTCGAAGTGCTTTAATACAACATAAATCTTCAAATCCAATATACAAGGAAAAAGCAATTGAAGCAATTTCAAGAGGTTTAAGGATCGAATGGCCAAACAAATAAAAACTTATAAATCAAGGTTAATCCTCGATAGTCGAGGGTTTCCTACTGTTAGAGTCGAACTTTTTTTAAGTAACGGTTTTTGTGTTGGCGCCAATGCTCCTTCAGGGGCTTCAACTGGTATTTATGAAGCTTTAGAAAAAAGAGATGGCGGATCTGCATGGCAAGGAAAAGGGGTGGGTAATGTTTTAAAAGATCTTGAAGAGGTTGTTATTCCGGAAGTTTTAAACATGGATCCAAGAGACCAAAAAGGAATAGACGATATTCTGATCCAACTTGATGGCACTTTTCAAAAATCAAAATTTGGAGCAAATTGTTTATTGCCACTTTCAATGGCAATGTGTAGAGCTGGCGCCTCTCTTGAAAATGTTGAATTGTTTGAATGGATCTCGTCAATTAGTAATTTAAAGCCTTCCTTACCTATTCCAACCATGAACGTTTTAAACGGAGGAGCTCATGCTAATAATAATTTAGACGTTCAAGAGTTTATGGTCGTCCCTTGGGTAAAAGGAGATTTCATAAACTCTTTAAGGGCTGGAGTTGAGATTTATCATGAACTAAAATCGTTAATCACAAAAAAGAATATGTCAATTGCCCTAGGTGACGAGGGTGGTTTTGCTCCAAATCTCAATAGCAACCTTTCAGCATTAGACCTTCTTGCAGAATCTATCTCTAACTCTGAATACAATCTTGGAAAAAATATGTTTTTAGCCTTGGATGTTGCAAGTTCAGAATTGCTTAATGAAAAGTTAAATTCACCCAAGGGATTTTCAATGTATCAATGGGAAGGTGATCTTATTTCTCCAGAAAAGTTAACTTCAATTTACGAGGATTGGATTGGGAAATATCCAATAATTTCTATTGAAGATGGAATTGGGGAAGAGGATCTTGATGGTTGGGTTCATATGAATTCAAGATTAGGAAATCGAATCAACATTGTTGGAGATGACTTGTTAGTTACACAGGTTGAAAAAATAGAGATGGCAATAAAAAAGAAGTTATGTAATACGTTGTTGGTTAAATTGAACCAGGTAGGAACTGTTACAGAAACTATTAATGCGATCAAGAAAGTTAAATCTGTTGGTTGGGATTGGTCAGTTAGCCATAGGTCCGGAGAGACAGAAGATGATTTCATTTCTGATTTGGCAGTGGGAACAGGTTCAAAATACATAAAAACTGGAGCTCCAGCTAGAGGAGAAAGAACTTCAAAATACAATAGGTTAATTTCGATTTTTTCAGATTTTCAAGATTTGGAATTTCAAAATATAGAATAAAGGTTGAAACAATGAGAGCTTTAAT
Organism: uncultured bacterium; assembly: GCA_964517115.1. Classification (GTDB taxonomy): domain Bacteria; phylum UBP7; class UBA6624; order UBA6624; family UBA6624; genus UBA6624. The sequence goes on along the minus strand of CAZFBE010000012.1, from coordinate 13,666 downwards.
AACTGGAATTAGTGGTTTTGCAGGAAGTCACCTTGCTGAATTTTTGTTGAATGAAGGTGTTGAGGTTTTTGGATTGATAAGGAGAAGGTCTCCTTTGCACCATTTAGAAGATGTAAAAGACTCTATAAACCTCCTTGAAGGAGATCTACAAGATTCAACTAGCTTGAGAACCATATTAAGAGAGGCAAATCCTGATTGGATTTTTCATTTAGCTGCTCAATCTTTTGTACCGACTTCATGGAGAGCTCCAGCAGATACGATTAATACAAACATTACAGGACAGGTTAATCTTTTTGAAGCGGTTAGAGATTTAGATATTTCTCCCGTTATACAGATTGCATGTTCTTCTGAGGAATATGGCCTTGTTCATCCTGAAGAAACTCCAATAAAAGAAGACAATCCTTTAAGGCCGCTTTCCCCTTATGCAGTCAGCAAGGTTGCACAAGATTTTTTGGGTTATCAGTATTTTCAATCGTATGGAATGAAGGTTGTTAGGACTAGGGCTTTTAATCACACTGGTCCACGAAGAGGCGAAGAGTTTGTTGCAAGTGCTTTTGCTAAGCAAATTGTAGATATAGAAAGAGGGGCTGATCCAGTAATAAAAGTGGGCAACCTTGATGCTGAAAGAGATTTTACTGATGTTAGAGATGTTGTTGCCGGTTACAAGCTTGCTGTTGAAAGAGGGAAGGCTGGAGAGGTTTATAACATATGTACCGGAAAAGCAATTTCAATTTCTCTTTTGCTAGATAAATTAATTGGTTTATCTTCAATCAATCCAAAAATTGTGAAAAATCCCGAATTGGACAGGCCAAGCGATGTCCCATTGTTGCTGGGGGATTGTAGTAATTTTAAAACTAGAACAAAATGGGAACCAAAAATCTCCCTCGACCAAACTCTAGAAGATTTGCTTCATTGGTGGAGAAGCAAATAATTAAAAAATCTGGAAAGTATTCAAAAATTGCTGAAGATTCTAGTTTGGGGTTATCGATTGCTATATGCATATGCGTAGGCGTTTATTTTGGACAACTTTACGACAAGGCAAATGATTCAGAACCTGTAGGCCTTCTTGTTGGTTTTTTATTTGGCTTAGGTGCTGCAAGCAGGGTGTTGTTAAGAGTTCACAATAGGTTGAATTCTTAATTTTGATAATGGCTTATATTTTTTTTTTAGTTCAGACTGATTTTTCGAAAACATGGCCTGAAGAATTTCTATTCTCTTTTCTCTTAGGTTTTTTTATTTTTTATTCTTGGATCCTGATAGACAAGCTTGTTAAAAAAAATCTAAAAAAAATAAATCAAGCTTTTGTGAAATCCATATCATTTTTTCATTTTTTAATTTCATGTTTTTTGATAGTTTTTTATCAAAATTTGCTAACTAAAAAAGATGCCGCTTTATTTTTTGTTGCAGGTTCTATTTTTGGATTGATAAAAATGGTAAAAAAGTCCCAGAAACCTTAAAAAAAATTTCAATTTTTCAGGATATCGATTTATGATTTTGAACTTAGATACACATCTCTTAATTTATGATTTTTTTTGAATTGAAGCCTGAAGAAAAATCGCATGATTCTCATGCAGAGAATTCTCACGATGCCCATGGAGACAGCCACGATTCTCATCATGGCTGTGAACATCCAGATTATGCTTTATTGAATTTTTTTAATTGGAAAGGGATTGGTCCAGAAGGAGGTACTGTTCACACTTATGTTGAGGAGCAGCCTTGGATGCCTTCTTTTTGGAAGTGTTCTGGTCCAGGATCTTCTACACCGATGGGAGAAATAAATATGACCATGGCTTTCAATACTTTTATTGTCAGTGGAATTCTCATTGCTTTATTTAAAAAAGGTGGACAAAAAATTAGTTTCATTCCCGGAAAAATTCAATTGATTGCAGAATTCTGGGTTGAAAGCCTGACTGATTTTTTTTCAGCATTTGGTGGAGAGTATGTTGTAAGAAAGTATTTTGGATTATTGGGAGCATATTTTACTTTCATTTTAACGTTGAATCTTTGGGGCGTTATCCCAGGTTTTCATTCTCCAACAGCAGATATAAATACAACATTGGCTTTTGCTGTTGTTGGGGTTATCTGTAGTCTTGTTATAGGTTTAAAAGAATCGGGATTGAAGCATATTATCCATCATTGGATGGGGGAGCCTAAACCTGGAGACAATCTAGCTAAAGCAATAGGGGCTATGTTGTTGTTGCCTTTGGAAATTACAGCACAATTCGCACGAATGGTTTCTCTTGCTTTAAGGCTGTATGGAAATATTTATGGAGGGGATGTTGTTCTTGCTGTTTTTGTTGTTCTTCTTGCAGATTTAGCTGTAAAGATTTGGATACCGTTACCACTACAACTGCCGGTTGTATTGTTGCATATCCTTGCTTCTGTTATTCAAGCAATAGTCTTTACAGCCCTGGTATCAGTTTATATATCAGGCTTTTGCTCTCATCATCATGATGAAGAGCACGATCATGACAATTAATTTATAGGAGGTTAATTATGATTTTTGGTGATAATGTTGACGTTAATATGATAGCTGTAGCTTTAGCTTTTGCTATCCCAGCCGCTGCTGCTGCTATAGGGCAGGGTAAAGCTATTTCCGCTGCTTGGGATGGAATGGCTAGACAGCCTGAGGTTTCTGACTCAATTGGAGGAAAATTAATCATTGCTTTGGCTTTCCCTGAAGCTTTAGGTATTTTCGGTCTTCTTTTGGCTATATTATTGATGGGTAAAATCAGTTAATAATGGAGGTCAGTTGGCAACAGATAGCTGTAGAAGCTGGTGCTTTTGGTTTAGTGTGGTGGGCGTTTGCTAAGTTTTTAGCCTCGCCCATCTCTAAAATTCTTGAAGAGAGGAGATCAAAGATTCAAGGCGATATTGATCAAGCCGAACAAAATCGCAACGAGATGGAATCTTTAAAGTCAGAGTATGAGGAGAGAATTTCTAAATTAGAAACAGAAGTAAACGAAAAAATTTCTGAAGCAATAAAAAAAGGCGATTCGATAGTTGCTGAGATGCAAAAGAAAGCAGAGATGGCATCCGAGGCAACGAAGGTCAAAATGCAAAAGGAAATTGAAGACATGAGAGAAAGGATCAGAAGGGAGATTAAAAAAGATGCCGCTGATCTGATTGTTAATGTTAGTGAAAAGTTTCTTACAGAGAAGTTGGATAAAAATGATGAAAAGTTAATTGAAAAATTAATGGAGGAGGTAAGTAGCTCTCTTGAGGCTTGAAGGTCTATCAATCGGTGCTGCTTACGCTAAAGGAGCTTGGAGAATCTGGTCTGATTCTGAAACTGGATTGGCTGAATCAAAAAATTGGTTCAATTCATTTTCTGTTTTTTTAAAACATGAACCAGGTTTGATTAAAGTTTTAAAACACCCCTCAGTTTCTTTAGATGAAAAAAACAGTCTTTTGAATTCAATTTGTAAAGATTTGAAAGCTGATAAAGATTTTTCTTTATTTTTAAACATAATTGTTAAAAATGGAAAGATTGAATACTTTGATCAAATAGCTCAAAGTTATGAAGAGTTAGTTGATGAGCATGAAGGTATAAAAAGAGGTATTTTGGAATTGACAAATGAAATTCCAAAAAAACTTTTAACTGGTTTTGAAAAAGATCTTGGCAAAAAACTTGACTGCAAGGTCGTTTTGGAACAAAAAACTGTTAAAGGTTTGATTGGTGGTTTCAAATTGCGCATGGGAAGATACATGGTTGATGCAAGCGTCCAAGGCTCATTAAGGAAAATCAAAAAATCGCTTGCAGGTAATTAGGAGGAAAAATGAGTAAATTAAGAACTGATGAGATTGCATCTGCATTAAAAAAATCTTTGGATAAGCATAAGGACCAATTAAAACTTGAAAGTGTTGGTACTGTTATACAGGTTAGAGATGGTATTGCGGAAGTTTATGGCTTGGATAGTGTCCAGGCTGGAGAAATGGTTGAGTTTGAGCCAGGAGGAGAAAGAGGCTTGGCTTTAAGTTTGAATGAAGGTTCTGTTGGTGTAATTATTCTTGATGACTACAAAGGGATCAAAGAAGGAAACACGGTTAAAAGATCTCAAAGGCAGCTAGATATACCTACAGGAGAATCTCTTTTGGGTAGAGTTGTTGATGGGTTAGGAAGGCCAATAGACGGAAAAGGCGAAATCATTGGAGCCTCTAATAGGCCAATGGAGATAATCGCACCAAGAGTTTTGGAGAGAAAGGCTGTTCATGAGCCACTTCAAACAGGTTTAAAAGCTATAGACTCAATGGTACCAATTGGAAGGGGTCAAAGAGAACTTGTTATCGGGGATAGGCAGATTGGTAAGACAGCAATTCTTATTGATGCAATTATCAACCAAAAAAATACTGATGTTTATTGTGTTTATGTTGCTGTAGGACAAAAGGCTTCTGCTGTTAAAGAAGTTGTTGAAGCCTTGGAAAAGGCTGGTGCAATGGAATACACAACAGTTGTAAGTTCTCCAGCGAGTTCTCCAGCAGCACTACAATTTTTAGCACCATATGCTGCTGCTGCAATGGGAGAGCATTTCATGTTTGATGGCAAACATTCTTTATTGCTTATTGACGATTTGTCGAAACAAGCAAATGCTTACAGAGAAATTTCATTGCTTCTCAGAAGGCCTCCAGGAAGAGAGGCTTATCCTGGAGATGTTTTTTACCTTCATAGTAGATTGCTTGAAAGAGCAGCTAAATTAAGTGATAAACTTGGTGCAGGATCAATGACATGTTTACCAGTTATTGAAACGTTGGAAGGAAATGAAACAGCTTACATCCCCACAAACGTTATTTCAATTACCGATGGTCAAATATTTTTATACCCTGATTTGTTTAATGCTGGTGTCAGGCCTTCGATCAATGTAGGACTTTCTGTTAGTCGTGTAGGTGGTGCTGCTCAGACAAACATAATCAAAAAGTTAGGAGGAAGTTTGAGGCTTGAATTGGCCCAATACAGGGAAATTGAAGCTTTTGCAAAGTTCGGAAGTGACTTGGATGAAAGAACCCAGGCAAGGTTGAACAGAGGTCAAAGAATGGTTGAAATTCTTAAACAACCACAATACACCCCGATGTCTGTTGGAGAAATGTCTTTGGTTCTCTATGCTGGAACAAAAGGTTATTTAGACGACATAGAGGTAAGTGATGTTTCAAAATACGAAAATGAAATATTGAGTTTTGTCAATCATGAAGATTCTGATTTGATAAGCCAAATAGATAAAGAAGCTAAATTAACTGAAGATATTGACAAAAGGCTTAAGTCTGTTTGTGAGAAGTTTGGTAAGGTGTTTAAGAAAGGAGAGTAATGGCTGGATTACGTGAAATTCAAGGACAGATTCGTTCTGTCAAAAATACTGCTAAGTTAACCAATGCCATGAAGATGGTTGCTTCTGTCAAGTTGGGAAAACTAGAACAGAAAACAAAAGAGGGGTCTCAATACCATGATGCCTTTGAAGGGCTTTTTAAAAGGATAATGAATATAGTTGGAGAGATAGATCACCCTCTTTCCAAAGATCCGAAGGGTGGAAAGCATTTGTTTGTTTTAATTACGGGAGATAAAGGTTTTTGCGGTGCTTACAACTCAAACGTTCTGAAACTTTTGGGAGAGAGGGTAAGCACTTTAAAGCTTGAGAAGGATGATTACGCAGTTTATTCAATTGGTAAAAAAGGAAGATCTTTAGCCCTTTTTAGAGGGGTTTCTTTGTTGGAAGATTACACTGAAAATTTATCTTCAGACCTCCCAGACGAAGACATGAAAGAAATTTTAGGAAAGCTTACTGATGGTTATATTTCAGGACATTGGAGAGAGGTTGAGATACTCTATACAAAATATGTTAATCAATCTAAGTACATAGCCAGTAGTTCAACACTTCTTCCTTTCAAGATTGAAGAAAGTGACGAAAAAGAAGATATTGGATCTTGGATTTTTGAACCATCACCGGAAATTATTGCAAAAATGTTGGTTCCAGTTGCTGTGAGAGGAATGGTGTTTAGAGCACTACAAGAATCTTTGACTTGTGAGCAAGCTGCAAGGATGATTGCTATGACTCAGGCAACTGACAATGCAAAAGATATAGAAAAACAAAAACAAAAATTATTTAATAAGTTGAGGCAAGAGGCAATTACAAGTGAGTTGTTGGACATTATTGGAGGAGCCGAAGCTATAAATTAAGGAGAGGTTTATGAGTAAAAATACAAAAGCTAAAGTTGTACAAGTACAAGGTGTTGTTATTGATGTAGCTGTTGAATCAGGAAGTTTGCCAGAACTTTTAGAGGCAATTGTCTTGAAAGGAGACGAGCTAGTTGGATCGAATGGGGAATTGATTTTAGAAGTAATGCAACATCTTGGAGATGACAAGGTTAGATGTGTTGCTATGGGTTCTACTGATGGTGTCTGGAGAGGAATGGATGCAGAACTTACTGGAGCGCCTATAAGGGTTCCTGTAGGCAAGCAGACTTTAGGGAGAATGATGGATGTTTTAGGTAATCCTATGGATGGAGGAAAAAAGCTTGATTCAAACAAAGAGGTTACCAGGGCAATTCACCAATCGGCTCCAGAATACGAAAACCAATCTACAGTTAGTGAGATTTTTGAAACAGGAATTAAGGTTATTGACCTCCTGGTTCCTTATGCAAAAGGAGGAAAGATAGGTCTTTTTGGTGGGGCTGGTGTTGGCAAAACGGTCTTGTTGACTGAATTGATCAACAATGTAGGTAAAAAACATGGAGGTTATTCTGTTTTTGCTGGTGTTGGAGAAAGGTCAAGAGAAGGGAATGATCTTTGGCATGAATTAGGAGAGGCTGGAGTTAGAGACAAGGTTGCTTTGATTTTTGGACAAATGAATGAACCTCCAGGGGTTAGGTTTAGAGCAGGATTAACCGGGGTTACTTTGGCTGAGGGTTTTAGAGACTTGGATGGAGGTCAAGATATATTATTTTTTGTAGATAATATATTTAGATTTTTGCAAGCAGGATCAGAAGTATCAAGTCTTTTGGGAAGGATGCCTTCCGCTGTTGGTTACCAGCCAACACTTGCAACAGATATGGGAGCTCTTCAGGAAAGGATCACTTCAACAAAAAACGGTTCCATTACTTCAGTTCAAGCAGTGTACGTTCCTGCTGACGACTATACGGACCCTGCTCCAGCAACAACTTTCGCACATTTGGATGCAACAACTTCACTAGATAGAGCTTTAGCTGAATTGGGTATATACCCAGCTGTTAATCCACTTATTTCAAGCAGCAGAATGTTAGATCCAAGGTTTGTAGGAGAGCATCATTATGGTGTTGCAAGAGATGTTCTCTCATTGTTGCAAAAATACAAAGAACTACAAGACATTATTGCTATTTTGGGAATGGAAGAGCTTTCTGAAGAAGATAAACTTGCAGTAAACAGGGCAAGAAAAGTTCAGAGATTCTTAAGTCAGCCATTTTTTACAGCTGAGGTTTTTACTGGAAATCCTGGGATATATGTTGAAAAGGAAAAGTCTGTTGAGTCCTTTGAAAAGATAGTGAATGGAGAAGGTGATGATTTGCCAGAAGATGCTTTTTATATGGTTGGCGATTTCGATAGTGCTATCAAAAAGGCGGAAAGTCTTTGAAATTGACAATTCTTTCACCCAGGGGGAAACTTTTAGATTCTGAAACTGATTCTCTAATCATGCCTTTTAAAAGAGGTTATATTGGCGTAAAGGATAATCATCAATCAATGACTGGGCTAATTGTTCCAGGTACTTTATGGATAAAAAACAACAACAAAGAAGAAGTTCGATTTATTTCCAATGGATTTGCTGAAATCAAGGACAACAGGGTTCTTTTGCTAACAGATGCTTCTGAACTAAAAAATGAAATTAACAAAAAAAGAGCCGAGGATTCCTTGAAGAGGGCAAAAGCGAGGATGTTGGAAAAAAACATTAACAAAAAAAGAGCCGAGGATTCCTTGAAGAGGGCAAAAGCGAGACTCAATGTTGTTCAGGGGGATTTTTTAAACGTCGTTAAGTAAGACAGAAATCAAAGGTGGGAAACCCTTAAGAGGGAGCTTTTACGTGCAGCCTTCAAAAAATGCCGTTTTGCCAATTCTTGCATCAACAATTATTGCAAATGATAGATGCAGGCTTTATCCAGTTGTAAAAATATCTGATGTAGATGTAGCTGTAGAAATTTTAGAAAAATTAGGAGCTACATGTGATTGGAAGGATGGCGGTATCGATGTTGATACAAGAGGGATAAAAAGCAATTCCATTGATCTGAATTTAAGTAAAAAAATGAGAGCAAGTGTTTTGTTTTTAGGAGCACTCTTAGCCAGGTTTGGAAAAGCAAAAGTATTTTTACCAGGCGGTTGCAAAATTGGGAAAAGGCCTATAGATTTCCACTTGTCCGGTTTTGAATCTCTTGGTTACAAATGTTCTTACAAGGAAGATGGATTAATTGAGGTTTTTTCTAACAAAAAAAATATTTTAAAAAACAAAAGTTCAATAAATTTAGTTGGTGTTAGTGTTGGGGCAACAGAAAATGTAATTATGGCATCTTTGTTTTTGAATAAAGAAATCACCATAAACAATGCAGCAAGAGAGCCTGAGGTAATTGCTTTATGCAAAGCCTTGAGAAAGTATGGTGTCAGGTTTAAAGGTGTTGGAAGTTCTTCAATAACTTTAAGACCATCTAAATTCTCTGGAGGAAGATTAAAAATCCCTGCAGACAGGATAGTTGCTGGCACTTTGGCATGTTGTTTTTTGTCAACCAAAGGGTCTGGAAAGATACACAACTACCCCTTTGAAGATTTGGAGTCCTTTACTTCTTTACTCTCCCTTATGGGGGCAAAGGTTAAAAAAAGAAAAGGATATGCTTTAGTAGAATCTCCTAAAAAAATAAAACCTGTTAGTTTTCAAACAGCCCCTTATCCAGCATTTCCAACAGACCTACAACCATTGATAACTTCTGTTTTATGCAAGGCAGAAGGGTCTAGCAGAATTGTGGAAACAATTTTTGAGAAAAGATTTTTACATTTGAGGCAGTTAGAAAAAATGGGTGCAAAAATAAAAATTAAAAATCAAGAATGTATTATTGAAGGTGTTAGGAAACTTCATGGAGCCGAATTAAAATCAAGTGACTTGAGATGTGCAGCAGCTTTGATTGTTGCTGCTTTGTCAACTAAAGACAAGTCTGTTTTGATTGATAAGGGTTATTTGGAAAGAGGTTATTTCGATTTTATTGATCAATTGAAGAAGAATGGAGTGAGCATAAATTGAAAGATTTTTTGAAGAAGTATTTGGCTTGGTTTTTCCCGGGAATGAACATCAAGAGATGGACATGGTTAGCGTTATTTGGGCTTATCGTATTTAGTGTTGGAGTTCATGGCTTTTTGGTCTCAAATATAGATAAAGAACTCTCTTTTTCCTTAATGAATTTTCTGATTGAAGAGGTTTTCTTTACTAATTTTTTCTTAATCAGTGGTTTTTTCATTTTTGTTTTGGGTGTTTACAGGATAAACCAAATATTAATTAGGTCAGTAAGTAAGGATTTGAAAAAGGGACAGCTGGCAGGCAAAGTTTTTGTAGACCAGGTTCTTTCCCACAGGATGTCCGTAACTGTTATTGGTGGGGGACATGGGCTTTCGACCTTGCTTAGAGGGTTAAAGGCTTGGACAACAAACATCAATGCCATTGTTACAGTTGCAGATTCAGGGGGTTCAAGCGGAATGCTTAGGGATGAATTTGGAGCAATACCTCAAGGAGATATAAGGAATTGTTTGGTTGCATTAGCAGAAGACGAGTCTTTTATGGAAAGGTTTTTTCAATATAGGTTTGAAAAAGGAAAAATCAAAGGACATTCTCTAGGAAACTTGATCCTTTTCGCACTTTCTGAACAAGAGAAAAATCTAGCAAAGGGAATAGGTGACATAGGAAGAATTTTTAACCTTATGGGTTCTGTTATACCTGCAGCAAACATGCCTTTAACTTTAATTGGAGAAAAAGAGGATGGGACTATAGTTGAAGGAGAGGCAAAAATTCCTGAAAAAAAGGGGCGCATTGCTAAGCTCTGGCTCAAAGAAAAAAATGTAAAAGCTACAAAAGAAGCAATAGAAGCGATCAAGAAATCTGATTTAATAATTTTTGGCCCAGGGAGTTTGTTTACTTCCGTTCTTGCTAATCTTCTAATTGAGGATTTGTCAAAAGAAATAAAGGATTCAAAGGCTTGTAAGGTTTATATTTCAAACATGATGACCCAAAAAGGAGAAACAGATAACATGTCTGTTGAAGACCATATGTTTGAAATAGTTTCAAAAATTGGAAATCTTGATTACATAATACTAAATAAAGAGGTTTCGGAAAAACAAAAAAAGAGATATGCGGATAGAGGGGTTGCTCCTTTGGAGTATGATTTAATAAATTTATTAGCATCAGGGGTCAAACCTGTTGTAAAAAGTTTTACAAGTGAAAAAAAGTTTGCTCACCATGATTCTGAAAAATTGGGTCAATGTATATATGAAATTGCTAAAAAATGGAGGAAAAAGAAATGAAAATAAAAATTGCAATTAATGGATTTGGAAGAATAGGGAGACTTGTTTTTCGTTCTGCATTTAACAGAGAAGGTATTGAAATTGTTGGTATTAATGATTTGATGCCCGTAGGTACTTTAGCTCATTTACTCAAATACGACTCAGTCTATGGAAAATTTCCTTTCAAGGTTTCTTCAGGTGATTCAAAATTATGTGTTGGTGATTCTGAGGTTCCGGTATTCAGTTCTCGGAATCCTGCTGATTTGCCATGGGGGGAAATGGGTGTTGATTACGTTGTTGAATCAACAGGTATTTTTAGAACAAAAGAAGCTGCTTCTTCACATATAAAAGCAGGTGCTAGAAGGGTTATCATTTCTGCTCCTGGAGCAGGTGAAATAGATGGAACATTTGTTATGGGTGTTAATCATCAAAAGTTTGACCCAGCGAAAGATTTCATTGTCAGCAATGCTTCCTGTACAACGAATTGTCTTGCTCCGATTGCGAAGGTTCTAAATGATAATTACGGAATCAAAGAGGGTTTGATGACAACAATACATGCTTATACAGCCGGACAAAATTTGATCGATGGCCCTAATAAGGACTTGAGAAGAGCAAGATCTGCTGCTTTGAATATTGTCCCAACAACAACAGGGGCAGCCAAGGCTATAGGCGTTGTTTTGCCAGAACTTAAAGGCAAATTGAATGGAATGTCTATCAGGGTTCCAACACCAACAGTTTCACTTGTGGATCTAACTGTGAAGGTTGCAAACCTTCCAAAAGATACAGGTGAGGTTAATTCAAAGTTTGAACATGCAAGCAAAAATGAGCTTAATGGAGTCTTGGGATATGAAGAAACTCCTTTGGTTTCAAAAGACTTTGAAGGAGACCCAAGGTCTTCAATTTTAGATTCTGCTTCTACTTATGTTATGGGCTCATTAATCAAGGTTCTTTCTTGGTATGACAATGAAACAGGATATGCAACCAGGGTTGTAGATCTTGCTGAATACATGGCGGAAAATGAGTGATTGATAAAAAATGGTTTAAAAAATTTAAATCAAAAACTGTACTTTTAAGACTTGATTTAAATGTGCCAATTTTAAATTCTGATATTCTTGATGAATCACGAATAATCCAATCTTTAGAAACTGTTCAGGGTTTGTATGAGGTAGGTGCAAAAGTTATCATTGTGACTCATCTTGGAAAGCCAAAAGGAGAAAGCAGGGGTGATCTATCATTACGTCCAATTGTTGAAAGTTTTGCTCAACATTCAAAATTACCTTGTTTTTTGCATCTAGGACCGCTTGTGAAAAAAGAAATAAAAAAACAACTTAGACATTCTGTTGTTTTTTTAGAAAATATTAGATTCAACAAGGGGGAAGAGTCTTGTACAGATTCTTTTTCGAAAGAATTAGCAGGACTTGCTAGTCATTTTGTCAATGATGCTTTTTCTGTATCTCACAGAAAGCATGCTTCTGTTGTTGGTGTTGCTAAATACTTACCATCATCTCCAGGCCCTTCAATGATGCATGAGATAGAAAACTTAAAAGTTTTATTGAGTGGTCCAAAAAAACCATTTTGGATTTTTATGGGTGGAGCAAAATTAAAAACAAAAATACCTTTAATTGATGCTTTAAAGGAAAGGGTCGATGGGTTTGTTTTAGGGGGAGGAATTGCAAATACTTTTTATAAAGCGTTAGGTTTTGAAATAGGAGAAAGCCTTCATGATTCTGAAAATGTTTCTTGGGCTAAGGATTTTTTTAGAAAATCTCAAACGAAAAAATCACCTGCTCTAATTCTTCCAGAAGAGGTTTTAGTAAAAACTGGAACAAGTTTTAAGAAAAAAAAATATACTCAAGTTTCAAAAAATGAGAATATATTAGACACCACTTTAGATTCCATATCAAATTTATTTGAAGATCTTGACTCTGTTAAAACAATTTTTTGGAATGGGGCTTTTGGGGCTTTTGAAATGAAGGGTGCTGCAGAGGGAACTTTAACGTTGGCAAAACTACTTGGAGACCATTCTGCAAAAGTTTATATTGGAGGAGGAGAGACACTTGCTTCAGTGAAAATGGCGAATGCTGAAGATTCTTTTCATTTTAAGTCAATGGCTGGGGGTGCTACTTTATACTATCTTTCAGGTAAAAAATTGCCTGGATTGGAGGTCTTGAAATTATGACGATAATTGCTGGAAATTGGAAAATGAATCATGATTCAGAATCATGTGTTTCTTTTTTAGAAGAGTTTGAATCTTATGGAAAAATTCCAAAAGGCATTAAGGCTGTTGTGTTCCCAACTTTTTTATGTTTAGATTCTTTTTTGAAAAAATCATTGACTATTGAGGTTGGAGCCCAGAATGGATATTGGAAAAAAGATGGAGCTTTTACTGGGGAGATTTCAATTTTTGATTTAAAAAATATGAATATAAATTGGCTTTTAGTTGGACATAGTGAAAGAAGGCATATTTTTGGAGAAGGTTCAGATTTTTTGAAAAAAAAGGTGGAAGCGTCTTTGAGCCTGGGGATAAAAACGGTTTATTGCATTGGTGAAACAATGGCTGAAAAGAAAGATGGTAGAACCGAAGATGCGCTAAAGGATCAGCTTAGTTCTGTAGGTGATTTTCTTTCTGATGAAAACTTAATGATAGCCTATGAGCCAGTTTGGGCAATAGGAAGCGGCATCCCTGCTGGTTCTGAAGATGCCAACGAAGCTTCTGACTTGTGTAAGAAGTTTTGCGGCCGTGATGTTCCGGTTTTATATGGAGGTTCGGTCAACAGTAAAAACATATCAAATTATCTGGAATCAGGTCTAGTCAACGGATTTCTAGTTGGCGGAGCGAGCTTGAATGCGAGAAGTTATAGAGATTTGATTGATGCTGTTGTAAATTGATGCTCAAAAATTCCAAAATTCCAAATTTTCTATATCCTGTATTTATTCTTGGTTTTTTTGGAGTTTCTATTCAAGTTTATTTAAGTGATTGGTCAACTGAAGACTGGAGGAAGATAGTTATTCTGGCAATTGTTGCTTTTTTGGCTGGGTATTTTTTTTCAAGGCAAAAGGCAAATGTTGCTTGGAATTTTTCCATAATTACTGCAATAGTTTCCTTTTTGTTGCTTGTTGTTGTTTTATCCCTACCTGAAATTCGAAATATTAGATCATGGATACAGATAGGCT